>NZ_QJRK01000016.1:16257-107913 GCF_003205245.1 Pseudomonas sp. MB-090624
CGCGACACGAGGCCGCTCCTACAGGGGCCTTGTTCGTGTTCGAGGACTGGGAAGGCTCGGAATATTGATTATCAGGCACTGCTTCCCCGCACGGTAGGAGCGGCCTTGCGTCGCGATCGGGCTGCGCAGCAGCCCTGGCGGTAATGATGTCTGCTTGGAAATCCTGGGGCCGCTGTGCGGCCCTTTCGCGACACGAGGCCGCTCCTACAGGGGCCTCGTTCGTGTTAGAGGGCTGGGAAGGCTCGGAATATTGATCATCAAGCGCTGCTTCCCCGTACGGTAGGAGCGGCCTTGCGTCGCGATCGGGCTGCGCAGCAGCCCCGGCGACAGGGGCTGTCGAGGACAGGAACACGTCGAGCATCGAGGGAACGAAATGCAGGGTGGTGACGTGCTCGCGGGCGATTACCTCGCGCAGGTATTCGGGGTCTCGGTGCCCACCGGGGCGGGCCATGACCAGCCGTGCACCGGTCTGCAACGGCCAGAGGAACTCCCACACCGATACGTCAAAGCTGAATGGGGTTTTCTGCAGCACCACGTCGGCCGCATCCAGGCCGTAAGCGTCTTGCATCCACAGCAGGCGGTTGACCACCCCGGCATGCTCGTTCATCACGCCTTTCGGTAGCCCGGTCGAACCGGAGGTGTAGATCACGTAGGCCAGGTGCCGGGCATTCAGCCCTGCCACCACAGGGTTCGTCGCCGGCAAAGAAGCCCAGCTCGGCTGGTCCAGATCGATGAGCAGACCCGCCTCCGGCACGTGCCGGGTAGCCGCATGCACCAGCACCGCCACCGGCGCGCTGTCGGTCAGCATGTGCCGCACGCGCTCGGCCGGGTAGTCCGGGTCCACCGGCACATAAGCGCCACCGGCCTTGAGAATGGCCAGCAACCCCACCACCATCGACAAGCCGCGTTCGACGCAGATGGCCACGCGATCGTCCGGTTTGACCCCCAAGCCGATCAAGTGGTGCGCCAGGCAGTTGGCCTGCTGGTTGAGCTGGTCGTAGGTCAGCTCGCCCTCCTCGGCCCTGACCGCCAGCGCCTCGGGGGTGCGCCGGACCTGCGCCTCGATCAGGCCGTGCAACGTCTGCCCGAGGTCGTAGGCGACGGCTGTGTCGTTGAAGTCCAACAGCAAGCGCTTGCGCTCGTGCGCATCCAGCAGCGGGGCGTGCGCCGCAATGGCCCGGTCGCTGGCCACGAAAGCCCACAGCAGTTGCTCGAAATAGCCCGCGAACCGCGCAACGGTGGCCCGCTCGAACAGCGCCGTGGCGTACACGATGCCGCCTGCAAAACCGTCGCCGCGCTCGCCCAGGCTCAAGCTCAGGTCGACCTTGGCAACGCTGGCCGGGCCGCCCAGTGCAGTCACCGCCAGGTCTGCCAACTGCAGCGCCTCGCGGCCTGGGTTGCCATCCCAATCCAGCGACACCTGGTACACCGGCGTATGCGACAGGCTACGGCGCGGCCGCAGCCGTTCGACCACTTGCTCGAACGGCAGGTCCTGGTGCGCCTGGCCGGCCAGTACGACCGCTTTGACCCGCGCCAGCAACGTCGCCACATCCGGCGCGCCCGACACATCCAGGCGCAGCGCCAGGGTATTGACGAACATGCCGATCAGCCCATCCACCTCCGCTTGCTGGCGGTTGGCGACCGGCGAGCCGATCACGACTTCGTCTTGGCCGGCCAGGCGCGCCAACAGCACCCCCCAAGCCGCCAAGAACAGCATGTATGGCGTGACCGCGTGGCGCCGGCACAGGGCTTTGAGCTCGCTGCTCAAACGCGGATCCAGGCTCAGTTCGACACTGTCGCCGGCATACTGCTGCCGCTCCGGGCGGGGTCGGTCCCAAGGCAGGCTGACAAGGACGGGGGCGCCGCCCAACTGGGCGGCCCAATAGTCCGCCTGCTGTTGCAAGGCTGTGCCACTCAACCACTGGCGCTGCCACACGGCATAGTCCAGGTATTGCACCGGCAAGGCAGGCAGTGGGTCAGGCTGCCCGGTGCTGAAGGCCTGATACAGTGCACCCAGCTCCCTGACCAGTACCCCCAGCGACCAGCCATCGGCGACCAGGTGGTGCAGCGTCAGCAGCAGCACATGGTGGTCCTGGCCCAGGCGCAACAGCCGCCCGCGGATGGGCAAGTCATGGGCCAAGGCAAAGGCCTGGCTGGCGTCTTCGCGCAGCAACGCGGCCAACGCCACCGGCTCAAGGCCTGGGCAGTCCTGCCAACCCAGGCTGAAACCGCGGCTGTCACTGGCCAGGCGCACATGGGGCTCGCCATCCTCAGCGACAAAATGGCAACGCAGGCTTTCGTGCCGCTCGATCAGCCGGTGCAGCGTGCGTTCCAGTGCGGCTCGCTGCAGCGGGCCCTGCAGGCGCAGGGCGATGGGGATGTGATAGGCCGCACTGGCTTCCTGCAACTGTGCCAGGAACCACAGGCGCTGTTGCGCGAACGACAGCGGCAGCCGGCCTGTGCGGGGCGCCGGCGTGATGGCCGGCAACGCCTGGCCCTCGCGCGTGAGGCAGGTGGCCACCGCTGCCAGGCTGTCGTCGGCAAACAGGTCGGCCAGTGCCAGCTCACGGCCGAGCCGTTGGCGCACTTGCGCGAGCATGCGCATGGCCAGCAGCGAATGGCCGCCCAGCTCGAAAAAGCGGTCCTGGCGGCCGATCGGCTGTACTTCCAGCAACTCGGACCACAGCGCTGCCAAGGCCTGCTCGCGCTCGCCTTCGGGGGCCTCGAAGGCAGCCACCGCAAAGTCCTGCGGCCCCGGTGCCGGCAAGGCCCGGCGGTCGACCTTGCCATTAGCGTTCAACGGTAGCCGTGCCAAGGCGACGAACGCCGATGGCACCATGTATTCCGGCAACCGGCCGCGCAGGTAGCCACGCAGTTGCAGGGCGTCCAGGCTGGCAGCCTGGCGGGTGTACCAGACCACCAGGCGCAACGGCCCGGACGCATCGGCAATGGCCATCACCACGACTTCGCCGATGCCCGGGGCCAGGGCCAGCTGCTGCTCGATCTCGCCCAGCTCGATGCGAAAACCGCGGATCTTCACCTGGTCGTCGTTGCGCCCCTGGTACTCCAGTTGGTCGTCGCCGCGCCAGCGCACCAGGTCGCCGGTACGGTACAAGCGCGCACCCGCCTGGTTGCTGAAGGGGTCGTCGATGAAACGTTGGGCCGTCAGCTCGGCACGGTTCAGGTAGCCCAGCGCCACGCCATCGCCACCAATGTACAGTTCCCCCACCACACCTTCCGGCACCAGCCGTTGCCAGGCATCCAGCACATACACCTGGGTATTGCCGATAGGCCGGCCAATGGGTACCTGGGCGGCGTCCTCCGCCAACTCGCTTACCTCGCAAGTCACCGCAAAGGTGGTGGTTTCGGTCGGCCCGTAGGCGTTGAACAACCGCAAGCGGGGGGCCTGTTGCAGCAAGGCCCGGAACGCTGCCGGCTCGGCACGTTCGCCACCGCACAGCAACACGCGCAGCCGGCCAGCGCCGCTGGAACCCACTGCACATACTGGTTGAACAGCGCAGTGGTCAGGAACAGCACGCTGACTTGCTGCTCCAGCAGCGCCGTGGCAAAACGCGCGGGGTCGATGAGCGTCGCATGGTCGATCACGCGCACCTGGCCCCCGTTCAGTAGCGCGCCCCAGACCTCGAAGGTGCTGGCGTCGAATGCGGGGTTGGAGACAAAAGCGAAACGGTCGCTGGCCAGCAGCTCGACATAGCCGTTGTTCAATACCAGGCGCGCGATGCCCCGGTGCGGCACACACACGCCTTTGGGTGTGCCGGTAGTGCCGGAGGTGTACATCACATACGCGGTGCTGCCGCCAGCCTGCACCGCTGCAGGGTTGGTGCCGGGTTGGTGGTCGAGCGCCAGGCGGTCGAGTTCCAGGCGAGGCACCGGCAGGTCGGAGGCGATGTCGGTAGCCGTGAGCAGCAATGCTGCCTGGCAGTCCTCGAGCATGAACAGCTGACGCTCGGCAGGGGCATGCAGGTCGAGCGGCACGTAGACGGCACCGCACTTCAGCACGGCCAGTTGCGCCACCAGCAGTGACAGCGAGCGCGGCAACAGGATGGCCACGCAAGCGCCAGGTTTTACCCCGCTGCCGATCAGGTAGTGGGCCAGGCGGTTGGCGCGCTCGTTGAGCGCGCCATAGCAAAGGGTCTGCTCGCCCTGCACCGCCGCCACAGCCAGCGGGTGAAGGGCCACGCGCTGTTCGAACAGGTGGTGCACGGCAACGTCACGCGGGTAGGCGTAATGGGTGGCGTTGCGCGCGTGCATCAGCTCCTGGCGCTGAGCCTCGTCGATCAGCTCCACTTGGGCCAGGGCTTGCTGGTCATCATCGGCCATGGCCCACAGCAGGCGCTCGAAGTAGCCCAGGTAGCGCTGCACGGTGGCGGCGTCGAACAGTGCCGTTGCGTAATCGAGGCTGCCGGCCAAGGTATCGCCCTGCTCGCCCAGGTTGAGCGTGAGGTCGAACTTGGCCACTGCCGCGGCCTGGGGCACGGCCTCCAGTTGCAGGCCTTGCAGGTGCAAGGCTGCCCCTTGGGTGGCCTGCCAGTTCAGGCTGACCTGGAACAGCGGCGTGTGCGCAAGGCTGCGCGCCGGGCGAAGCATTTCCACCACGTGCTCGAACGGCAGGTCCTGGTGGGCCTGGGCTTGCAACACGCGCTCGCGCACCTGCTGCAACAGCGCCTGCGCGGTGCCCGCTGCGCTGCTGTCGATGCGCATGGCCAGCGTGTTGACGAACAACCCGGCCAGCGGCTCCAGCTCGGCCCGGCCGCGCCCTGCCACCGGGCAGCCCACCACCACTTCGGGCTGGCCTGCCAGGCGGCCGAGCAGGGCCGCCCAGGCACCGAGCACGGTCATGTACAGCGTCACCCCATGGCGCCGGGCCAGCCCGCGCAGGGCGGCGGTCAAGCGTGGCTCGAACCGCACCGGCAGGCTTGCACCGGCAAAGTCCTGGCGCGGCGGCCGTGGCCGGTCAGCAGGCAGCTTGAGCAGCTCGGGGGCACCTTCGAGGCTCTGTTGCCAGAAGGCCGCCTGGCGTTGCAGCTGCTCGCCGGCCAGCCAGCGGCGCTGCCATACCGCGTAGTCTGTGTACTGGATGGCCAACGGCGGCAGCGGGTCATCGCGACCGTTGCACACGGCTGCGTACTGCACGCTCAGTTCATGGGTCAGCACCCCCAGCGACCAGCCATCGGCGACGATGTGGTGCACGGTCAGTGCCAGCACATGGTGCTGCGCGCCCAAGCTCAGCACGTGGGCACGAAGCAACGGCCCGTGGGCCAGGTCGAACGGCGCTGCCGCCAGTTCCTGCAAGCGGCCTGGCAACGCTTCAGCGGCCAGCGTTTCACAGCTGAACCAGCCGTCGCCCGCAGTGGCGGCAATCACCACCTCGGCGCTGTCATCACGCGCCACGAAGCGGCTGCGCAACGTCTGGTGGCGCTCGATGATGCGCAACAGCGCACCCTCCAGCGCAGCGCTATCCAATGGCCCGCGCAAGCCCAGGGCCAACGGCACGTTGTAGGCCTGGTTGCCGCCCTCCATCTGCGCCAGGAACCACAGCCGCTGCTGGGCAAACGACATCGGCAGCGGCTGCCCGTGCGGCACCGGCACGATCGCCGGCAGCGCAGTGCCAACGGCCCCGGCCAGCACCTGGGCTACCGCGGCCAGCTGCGGGTTGGCGAACAGCTCAGCCAGGCTCAGTTCCACGCCCAGGCGCACGCGCACCTGCGACACCATGCGCATGGCCAGCAGCGAATGGCCACCCAGGCTGAAGAAATGGTCGTCGCGCCCCACGCGCTCGACCTGCAGCAGTTCCGCCCAGATCTGTGCCAGGGCCAACTCCAGCTCACCCTGCGGCGGCGCGTAAGCCTGTTCGAACAGTGCAGCACGCCCAGGGCGCGGCAACGCCCGGCGGTCGAGCTTGCCATTGGCCGTCAGTGGCAATACCGGCAGCTCGACGAACGCCACCGGCACCATGTAGGCCGGCAGGTGTGCCTGCAGCTGGCCGCGCAGGCCTTCCGGGCTAAGGGGTTGTACGTCGGGACTGGCGGTGAAATACGCCACCAGCTGCGGGTGCCCGGGTTCATCCTCACGCGCGATCACCACCGCTTCGGCGATGCCGGCCAAGGCTGCCAGGCGGCTTTCAATTTCGCCCAGCTCGATGCGTACGCCGCGGATCTTCACCTGGTCATCGTTACGCCCCAGGTAGTCGAGCGTGCCGTCCGGCAGCCAGCGCACCAGGTCGCCGGTGCGGTACAGGCGCCCGCCCGCCACGAACGGATCGTCGCAGAACCGCTCGGCGGTCAACTGCGGGCGGTTCCAGTAGCCCCGGGCAACCCCGACACCCCCGATGTACAGCTCGCCCGGCACGCCCAGGGCGACCGGTTGCATATGCGCGTCGAGCACGTACAGCCGCGCATTGTCCACCGGCTTGCCGATATGCAGCGCACCGCCTGCCTCCAGCGCCCCGGAACTGGCCACCACCGTGGCCTCGGTCGGCCCGTAGTTGTTGACCACGGCAAAGCGCTGGGTGCGATTGAACTGGCGCAAGCGGTCGCCACCAATCAGCAGGGTGCGCAAGGTCGGATGTTCCAGGTGATGGTTGAAGGCATATTCAGCCACCGGTGTGGGCAGGAAACTGACGTCCAGCGGCTGCGCCTGCCACCAGGCGAGCATGGCGTCGAGGTCGTCGTGGCCCTCGGTGGTCGGCGCCAGGTGCAGCGTGGCCCCGGCGCACAATGCCGGCCACACTTCCCAGGCCATGGCATCGAAGCCAAAGCCGGCCAGGCTGGAGGTGTGCCGCCCCTGGCACAGTTCGAAAGCACGGCAGTGCCAGTCGACCAGGTTGCTGACGCTGCGGTGTTCAACCATCACGCCCTTGGGCTGCCCGGTCGAGCCGGAGGTGTAGATCACATAGGCCAGGTGCTGCGCAGCAAGCCCGGGCACGACCGGGTTGGCGTCGCTGGCAGGCCAGTCCGGCTGGTCCAGTAACAGCAGCGGTACGCCGGTTTTACCAAGGCGATGGCTCAACGCCCGTTGCGTCAGTACCACCGCGGGGCTGCTGTCTGCCAGCAGGTAGCCGATGCGCTCGTCGGGGTGCGCCGGGTCTACCGGCACGTAACCTGCGCCGGCCTTGAGCACGGCCAGCAGGCCGACCAGCGTGTCCAGCCCGCGCCGGGCCACCACGGCCACCCGGTCGTCCGGGCGCACACCCAGGCTGATCAGGTGGTGGGCCAAGGCATTGGCGCGGCGGTTGAGTTCGCCGTAGCTCAGTTGGGCGCCGCCACTCGTTGCAGCGATGGCCTCTGGGCAACGGGCAACCTGTTGCTCGATACGTTGGTGCAGGGTCAGGTGCTGCGCGTGGTGGGTGGCGCAAGCGTTGAAGCCTTCGAGCAGCGTTTCGCGCTCAGCGGGGGGCAGCATGGCCAGCCGGTTCACCGCCAGGTGTGGGGTTTGCAGCAGGCTTTCCAGCGTTTGCTGGACATAGGCACACACGCGCTGGGCCGGCACTTGCGGGCTGGCCAGCAAGGTCAGGCGAAACGCCTCGCCCAGGTCGTCCACGCTCAGCGTCAGCGGGTAGTTGGTTGCCTCGGCCGACTCGATGATATCGATGCCGGTCAAGGCGGCACGGCGTGGCTCGCTGCTGCCTGGCGCGCTGTGGCGGTAGTTCAGCAACGCATTGAACAACGGCGCCGGTGCGGCCACGCCGCTGCAGCGTTGGGCCAAGGCCAGGGGCGCATGTTCATGGCGCATCAGCGCGCTCAGGCGCTGGTGGGTGGCGCGCACCGCGCTGCCCAGGTCGGCGCTGTCCAGGTCAACCCGCAGTGGCAAGGTATTGATGAAGATCCCCAGCGCTCGGTCGGTAGCCTCGGCGCCCTGCAGGCGGCCCATCAGCACTGTGCCGAACACCACCTGCTCACGCCCGGTAAGGCCCCCCAGTACCCGGCCCCAGGCCAGGTGGAACAGGCTGGCGACGCTTACCCCCAGGCTGCGGGCCTGGGCGCGCAAGCCCTGGCACAGTGCCAATGGCAGGTCGAGCTGGTACTCGGCATGCACCTCGCCAGTGCCCTGCACGTCCTGCAAGCCATACGCCAGGGTGGCTTCGTCGACACTGCCAAGCATGTCGCGGAAAAATGCTTCGTGCCCGGCTTCGCTGATCCCCAGCACCGCCTGCGCAACATAGTTGCGAAACGGCACCGGTGCGCCCAGTTGCGCCTCGGCGCCGCTGAGAAACGCAATCAGCTCGTGGCGCACCACCTCCAGGGCACTGTGGTCCATGGCGATATGGTGGAACTGCAAGGTCGCAGTCAGCCGCCCGTCGGCCTGTGGCGCGTCACGCAGCAAGCGCATCAGCGGCGCCTGGGTCAGGTCGAGCCAGTTCCGCTTCGGGGCATTGACGGGCAGCGTCAGAACCGTCAGTTCGGCCTTGCGCCATACCACCTGCACCGGCGCTTGCAACCCTTGCCAGTGCACCGAGGTGCGCAGGATATCGTGGCGGGCGATCACCCCGTTCAAGGCGTCGGCGAATGCCTGCAGGCGCGCCTCGCTGGCGAACACGAAGCGTGCCTGCATCACGTACGGGTCATGCTCGCTGGCACTGGCGTGGTGAAAGAGCATGCCTTGTTGCAACGGCGCCAGTGGGTAGATGTCCTGCACGTTGGCCGCGCCCCCCGGTATTGCGCTGACCACGCTGTCCAGGCTGGCCTGGTCGAGCGTGACCAGGTTGAGCAATTGCGGGGTGATGTGCGTGCAGCCTGGCGCAATGAGGTTGCCCGGCACCTGTACCGCGCCCTGCTTGACCGCCACGTACTCCCCTCGCTCGAGCATGCCGACAAGGGTGGGTTTGTGCGCACGCAGTTGCGCCACCAGGGTGCTGTCGGTCAGCGCCTGGCGGTTGCCCTGGACCACCAGTTGGCCATCCTTGAGTGCCAGCTGCACATTCTGCGCGGTCAGTGTTGCCAGTAATTGGTTGATGCTCACAGGACGATCTCCATGCTGTCTGTGATGGCTGCGTAGCCGGCCAGGGTCGGTTGGTCGAACAAGGCGCGCACATCGGCCTCCAGGCCTTGCTCGCGTAGCCGTGACGTCAATGTCACGGCCAGCAGCGAGTGGCCGCCCAGTTCGAAGAAGTTGTCATGCCGCCCCACCTGCTCCAGGCCGAGCAGTTCGCACCACAGGGCCGCCAGTAGGGTTTCGGTGTCGCCTTCGGGGGCCGCGTAGGGGCGGTCTTCGATGGCACCGGGTGCAGGCAAGGCCTTGCGGTCGAGCTTGCCGTTGGGGCTCAGCGGCAGGGCGTCCAGGTGCATGAACAGCGCCGGCACCATGAATTCCGGCAACTGCGCGAGCAGCGCCGTGCGCAGGGTATCCGTGCTGTGCAGGGCGCCGGTGTAGTAAGCCACCAGGCGTTGTTCATGGGCGAGCACGACAGCCTCCTTGACGCCCTCGATGGCCGTGAGGCCGGCCTGGATTTCACCCAGTTCGATGCGCAGGCCACGCAGTTTGACCTGGTCGTCGTTACGGCCCAGGTATTCGATGTTGCCGTCCGGCAGGTGACGCGCCAGGTCACCGGTGCGGTACAGGCGTGCGCCGGGTACGAACGGGTCGTCGATGAAGCGCTCGGCGGTGAGTTCGGCGCGGTTGAGGTAACCCCGGGCCACTTGCACGCCGCCGATGTACAGCTCGCCGGCTACCCCCTGGGGGACCGGTTGCTGCTGGTCGTCGAGGATGTACAGGGTGGTGTTGGCGATGGGTTTGCCGATCGGGGTGTTGTCCGGGGCAGTGGTGCAGTGCCAGGCGCTGACATCCACCGCGGCTTCGGTCGGGCCGTAGAGGTTGTGCAGCTCGACGGTTGGCAGCTGAGCGTGGAAGCGCCGTACCAGATTCCCCGGCAAGGCTTCACCCGAGCAGATCACACGTACCAAGGGTAGGCGCGGCATTGTGTTGTGATCGGGCTGCGCGGCTGCCCCGGCGGTAATGGTGTCGGCTTGGGAATCCTGGGGCCGCTGTGCGGCCCTTTCGCGACACGAGGCCGCTCCCACAGGGGCTGTCGAGGACAGGAACACGTCGAGCATCGAGGGAACGAAATGCAGGGTGGTGACGTGCTCGCGGGCGATTACCTCGCGCAGGTATTCGGGGTCACGGTGCCCACCGGGGCGGGCCATCACCAGCCGTGCGCCGGTCTGCAACGGCCAGAGGAACTCCCACACCGACACGTCAAAGCTGAACGGGGTTTTCTGCAGCACCACGTCGGCCGCACCCAGGCCGTAAGCGTCCTGCATCCACAGCAGGCGGTTGACGACACCCGCGTGCTCGTTCATCACGCCTTTCGGTAGCCCGGTCGAACCGGAGGTGTAGATCACGTAGGCCAGGTGCCGGGCATTCAGCCCTGCCACCACAGGGTTGGCCGCCGGCAAAGAAGCCCAGCTCGGCTGGTCCAGATCAATGAGCAGACCCGCCTCCGGCACGTGCCGGGTAGCCGCATGCACCAGCACCGCCACCGGCGCGCTGTCGGTCAGCATGTGCCGTACGCGCTCGGCCGGGTAGTCCGGGTCCACCGGCACATAAGCGCCACCGGCCTTGAGAATGGCCAGCAGCCCCACCACCATCGACAGGCCGCGTTCGACGCAGATGGCCACGCGATCGTCCGGTTTCACCCCCAAGCCGATCAAGTGGTGCGCCAGGCGGTTGGCCTGCTGGTTGAGCTGGCCGTAGCTCAGCTCGCCCTCCTCGGCCCTGACCGCCACCGCCTCGGGGGTGCGCCGAACCTGCGCCTCGATCAGGCCCGTGCAAGGTCTGCCCGAGGTCGTAGGCGACGGCCGTGTCGTTGAACCCGGCCAGCACCCGCTCGCGTTCCTCGGCCTGCAACACCGGCAAGCGCTGCAACGCCAGCGCCGGTTCATGCTCCAGGGCCTGCACCATGGCCTGCAACACCTGCTCCATTTGCCCGCAGATGCGCGCAGCGCCGACGCCGGCAGTGGTCATGGCCACCAGGCGGAAACCACCCCCGGTGTCGTCCACGTTCAGGCCCAGCGGGTAGTTGCTGCGCTCCTGGCTTTCCAGGCTTTCCATCCCTGCTGTCGCCTGCTTCTGACTGGCGGTGGCCTGGCTGCTGTGCCGGTAGTTGAGCATTGCGCTGAACAATGGCTGCGGCGCCGCCACGCCGCTGCAGCGTTGCGCCAATGCCAGCGGGGCGTGCTCGTGGGCCAGCAGCGCGCTGAGGGACTGGTGGGTAGCATGAGCCGCCTCGCGCAGGCTGACGCCGGCCAGGTCGATGCGCAACGGCAAGGTGTTGATGAACATGCCCAGCGCACGCTCGGCGCCTTCGCCGCCTTGCAGGCGGCCTAGCAGCACCGTGCCGAACACCACGCGCGGTTGGCCGCTGGCGGCGCCCAGCAGGCGCGCCCACGCCAGGTGGAACAGGCTGGCGACGCTGATGCCCAGTTGCCGCGCCTGCACCCGTAGCCGTTGCCCCAGGCTGTCATCCAGCCACAGCTGCGCTTCTTCGATGTCGCGGCCATCGCCTTGGACATCGCTCAGGCCGAACGGCAGGGTCGGCTCGTCGATCGCCGCCAGTTGCTCACGGAAGAACGCTTCGTGCGCATCCTGGCTGAGTCCAAGGCGTGCCTGGGCCACATAGTTGCGGTAAGGCACGGGGGCGTGTGCAGGTTCGTCGTTGCCCTGCAAGAAGCCGATCAGCTCCTCGGCCACCACTTCCATGGCGGTATGGTCGAGCACGATATGGTGGAACTGCAGGGTCGCTTCGATCGGGCCGTCCGCATCGGTGTACAGCAGGCGCAGCAGCGGGGCCTGGCGCAGGTCCAGAGCCGCAGAGACCGGTCGGCCCGCTGCAGCATCGCTGCCAAGGGTTTGTGGCACAAGCGATGCAACGTCGCGCAGCACCACTTGCACCGGCTGGGGCAAGCCGTCCCAGAGGATGGCGGTACGCAGCACGTCGTGACGCGCGATGACGTTGTCCAGTGCGCGGGCAAAGCGTGCCAGGTGCTCCCGGCTGGCGAAGGCGAAGCGTGATTGCAGCACATATGGGTCGTGGCCCGCAGCACTCAGGTGGTGGTAGAGGATACCTTCCTGCAACGGCGCCAGTGGGTAGATGTCCTGCACGTTGGCCGCACCGCCCGGCACCTGGGCGACGATACGCTCGATCGCGCCCTGCTCCAGGGCCAGCAGCGGCAGCATGGCCGGGGTGATGTGGGTGCAGCCGGCAGGGATCAGGTTCTCCGGCACCACCACCTCGCGTGCCTGGCCCAGGGTGGCCGCCAGCGCAGCGATGCTCGGTTGGCCGAACAAGGTCCGCACATCGACCTGGAGGCCCTGGCGGCGCAAACGTGCCGTCAGGTTCACCGCCAACAGGGAATGGCCACCCAGCTCGAAGAAGTTGTCGTGCCGCCCCACCCGCTCGACCTGCAGCATCTCGGCCCACACGGCAGCCAGTGCGCTTTCGACTGCGCCTTGCGGTGCCACGTACTCCTGCCTGGCCAGCAGCGCCGGGTCGGGGTCTGGCAAGGCCTTGCGGTCGAGCTTGCCATGCCGGGTCAGCGGCAAATGGTCCAGGCGGGTGAATGCCAACGGCACCAGGTGTGGCGGCAAGCTCGCCTGCATCGCCTCACGCAACGCGTCCGGGGCAACCGGCGCGCTGGCGGTGAACCAGGCCAGCAGGCGCTCACCGCGCACCAGCACCACGGCATCGATCACGCCCGGCTGGGCAGCCAGCACGCTTTCGATTTCGCCCAACTCGACCCGCACACCGCGGATCTTCACCTGGTCATCGTTGCGGCCCAGGTAGTCCAGGGTGCCATCGGCATTCCAGCGCACCAGGTCACCGCTGCGGTACATGCGCGCATGGGCCTCGCTGCTGAACGGGTCGGCCAGGAAGCGCTCGGCGCTCAGCGCCTCACGCCTGAAGTAACCGCGTGCCACCCCGGCCCCGCCGATGTACAGCTCACCGGCCGCGCCCACCGGCACCGGCTGGCGCTGTTCATCGAGCACATAGACACGGGTGTTGGCGATGGGTTTGCCGATGTGCGGTACGCTGCCAGGCAGCACCCGGCCAGCGCTGGCCACCACCGTTGTTTCGGTCGGGCCATAGTTGTTCACCACGCTGAAGCCTGGGTCGTGTTCGAACGCCCGCAAGCGGTCGCCACCGACCAGCAAGGTACGCAAGGTCGGGTGCTGGCGCTCCCGGCGCAGCGCCTGTTCGGCGACCGGCGTTGGCAGGAAGCTGACGGCCAGCGGTTGTTCCAGCCACCAGTCGAGCAGTTCGTCCACGTGTTCACTGGCCACTTGCAGCGGCGGCAGGTGCAACACCGCCCCTGCGCACAGCGTCGGCCAGATTTCCCAGGCCAGCGCATCGAAGCCGAACCCGGCCACGCTGCTGGTGTGGCTGCCTGCCGTCACGGCAAAGGCCTCGCAGTGCCAGTGCACCAGGTTGGCCAGCGTCGCATGCTCGACCATCACCCCCTTGGGCTGGCCGGTGGAGCCGGAGGTATAGATCACATAGGCCAGTTGCTGGTGATCCAGGCCAGCCACGTGCGGGTTGCCCTGCGCTGCGCCTTGCCAGGCGTCGCTGTCCAGCACGATGCACGGGGCGTCGCCCACCAAGGCCCGGGTCGCAGACTCGACCACCACCCGCGCAGGCGCGCTGTCGGCCAACAGGTAGGCGATCCGCTCGGCCGGGTAGGTCGGGTCGATCGGCACATAGGCAGCGCCGGCCTTCAGCACGGCCAGCAAGCCGATCTGGCGCTCCAGGCTGCGCGGCAGGCAAAGGGCAACCCGGTCACCCACCTGCACGCCCTGGGCAATCAGGTAATGGGCCAGGCGGTTGGCGCTACGGTTCAGCTCGCCATAGCTCAGCACCCGGCCACCCTGGACCAGCGCCGCAGCCTGCGGCGTGCGTGCGGCCTGGGCTTCGACCAGGGCATGCACGGTGCGCCCGGTCGGGTAGTCGCGCCGGGTTGCATTGAAGGTGTCCAGCAACTGCTGGCGTGCCGCCTGGTCGATAATCGGCAGCGTGCTCACCGCAGCGGTTGCGCCTTGCGCCAGTGCCTGGGCCAGTTGCGCGAGTGCCTGGCTCATCCAGCGTGCCACCTGCTCGGCGCCTACGCCCTGCTGGGCCAGAACGCTCAAGGCAAAACCTTCGCCCAGGTCGTCGACACTGAGGGTCAGCGGGTAGTTGCTGCGTTCCTCCCCTCCCAGCAGGCGCACGCCTTGGCTGCCGGCAGCACGGCCAGCGGCACTGCTATGGCGGTAGTTGAACAAAGCGCTGAACAGCGGCGAAGACGCCGCCACGGCGCTGCAACGCTGGGCCAGGGCCAGCGAGGCATGCTCGTGTTGCAGCAGCGCAGACAGCCGCTGGTGGGTCAGGCGCACCGCCTGCACTACCGGCGTCGACAGGTCGATGCGCAGTGGCAAGGTGTTGATGAACACACCCAGTGCCCGGTCAGCCCCTGCACCGCCTTGCAGGCGGCCCATCAGCACCGTGCCGAAGACCACGTCGCTGCGGTTGGCCAGCACCCCCAGTACCCGCGCCCAGGCCAGGTGGGCCAGGCTGGCGACACTGACGCCCAGGCGCCGGGCCTGTTCGCGCAGGTTGCGGGCCAAGGTGGCATCCAGCTGCAGTTGGGCCTCTTCGATGGCATGCCCTTCGCCCTGCACATCGGCCAGGCCGAACGGCAGGGTGGGCTCATCCAGGTCACCCAGCATCTCGCGGAAGAATGCCTCATGGCCGGCATCGTCTGCCGCCAACCGCGCCTGGGCCACGTACGTACGGTACGGCACCGGCGCGGGCAGTTGTGCGCCCTGCCCG
Organism: Pseudomonas sp. MB-090624; assembly: GCF_003205245.1. Taxonomy (NCBI): domain Bacteria; kingdom Pseudomonadati; phylum Pseudomonadota; class Gammaproteobacteria; order Pseudomonadales; family Pseudomonadaceae; genus Pseudomonas; species Pseudomonas sp. MB-090624. Next base: position 31,076 of record NZ_QJRK01000016.1, read on the forward strand.
TCCATCAATGCCTGCATTTCGCCCGCGATGACCTCCATGGCGGTATGGTCCAGGGCCAGGTGGTGGAACTGCAGTATCGCCACCACCCGCTGGTTGCGCGGGTCGGCGGCATACACCAGGCGTAGCAAAGGTGCGCAGGCCAGGTCGAGGCACTGGTGGCGGGCATCGTAGCGTGCCTGCAAGGCATCGAGCACCGCTTCGCTGCCCAGCCCCTCGACAACGGTAACCGCCATGCGGGCCTTGCGCCAAACCACTTGTACCGCCTGCTCGAGGCCTTCGCTGAGCACAGCGGTGCGCAGGATGTCGTGGCGGTCGATCACCTGCTGCAGCGCGCCAGCCCAGCGCTGCAGGTCGACCAGGCTGTCGAACGCCAGGCGTGACTGCAGCAGGTACGGGTCGCCCTGCTCGGCGCTGAGGTGGTGGTAAAGAATGCCTTCCTGCAGCGGTGCCAGCGGGTAGATTTCCTGCACGTTGGCTGCACCACCCGGCACGCTGGCAACGATACGGTCGATGCTGGCCTGATCCAGTTCGATCAAGCTGAGCATCGCCGGGGTGATCACCTGGGCGTCGACCGGTACCCGGTTGGCCGGTACGTCCACCTCGCGCCCGCTGCCCACGGCAGCGGCCAGTGCCGCCAGGGTCGGCTGGGCGAACAGGACACGCACATCGGCAAGCAGGCCAGCCTTGCGCATGCGCTCGACCAGGGTTACCGCCAGCAGCGAATGGCCACCCAGTTCGAAGAAGTGGTCATGGCGCCCGACCTGCTCGACCTTCAGCACCTCGGCCCAGATGGCGGCCAGGCCAACTTCCACAGCCCCTTGCGGGGCCTCGAAAGCCCGGCTCACCAGGGCGTCGCTGCCCGGAAGCGGCAGTGCACGGCGGTCAAGCTTGCCGTTGGCGGTCAATGGCAGCTCGGCCAGGCACACGTAGGCAGCCGGCACCATGTAGTCCGGCAGCAGGCTTTGCAGGCGGCCGTGCAAGTCGGCGAGCAGCGGCGCTGCCGCGTGCGCGGTGAAGTAAGCCACCAGGCGTTTGTCGCCCGGGGCGTCTTCACGCAGGACCACGGCGCTGTCGCGCACGCCTTCGCACTGGCCGAGACACGCTTCGATTTCCCCGAGTTCGATACGGAACCCGCGCAGCTTGACCTGCTGGTCGGCACGGCCAAGGTAGCGCAGCGTGCCGTCGGCCTGCCAGCTGACCAGGTCGCCGCTGCGGTACATGCGCGCCCCTGCCTGGCCACTGAAAGGGTCATCGAGGAAACGTTCGGCGGTCAGCGCGGGCTGGCCGAGGTAGCCCAGCGCCACGCCATCGCCACCGATATACAACTCGCCTACGGCGCCCAGCGGGACCGGTTGCCGACGGGCATCGAGCACGTAGCAGCGGCCATTGCCGATGGGCTTGCCGATCGGAATGCTGCCTTGGCCCACAGCCGTTATTTCATGGGTGGTGCTGAAAGTGGTGGCCTCGGTCGGGCCGTAGCCATTGAGCAAGTGCTGCGGCGCACCGTCGCGCAGCACCCGGGCGATCACTGCCGGGTCCAGCACGTCGCCGCCCACCATCAGGTAGCGCAGCTTGGCGAAGGCTGGCAGCAAGGCATCGGCAAACTGGTGGAACAAGCCTGCGGTCAGCCACAGCACGCTCACCTGCTGGCTCACCAATACATCGCGCAAGGCCTCGCGGCACAGCACCTGCGGCTGGTCGATCACCACCACGCAGGCGCCGTTGAGCAGCGGCGCCCATACCTCCAGGGTACTGGCGTCGAATGACGGGTTGGAGGCGAAGGCCACCCGGTCGTCACGGTTGAACTCGGCAAAGCCGTTGTTGATGGCCAGCCTGACGATCGCCCGGTGAGGAACCAGCACACCTTTCGGCGTGCCCGTAGAGCCCGAGGTGTACATGACGTAGGCCGCGCTTTGCGCGTTCACCGCCAGGGCCGGTGCATGGTGGGGGCAGGCGGACAGGTCGCAGCGGTCCAGCTCTACCCGCACGGCCCCGCCGGTTTGCCCCTGGCTGGCGAGCGTCAGCAGTACGCGGGCCTGGCAGTCCTGGATCATGAACGCCTGGCGTTCAACCGGGGCATTGCTGTCCAGCGGCACGAATACCGCGGCGCATTTGCTCACGGCCAATTGCGCGGCCAGCAGGTCGAAGCTGCGCGGCAGCAACAGTGCCACCCGCTCACCTGGGTTTACGCCCAGGCTGAGCAGGTGGTGAGCCAAGCGGTTGGCATGCTCATCCAGTTGCTGATAGGACCACTCGCGCTGCCCGTGCACCACGGCGGTCGCCTGTGGCGTGAGGGCGGCATGGGTGCCGACCAGTTGGTGCAGCGCATGCTCGTGCGGGTAGTCTCGGCGGGTGGCGTTGAAGCCTTGCAGCAGCAGTTCGCGTTCGCCGGGCGCTAGTTGGCTGAGCGTATGCAACGGCGTGGCCGGGGCCTGTTGCAAGGCATCGGCCAGTTGCGCCAGGGCGGTCGCCAGCAGGCGGCAAACCTGCCCGCCGTCTACCTGCGACACCGCCTGCACGGTGAGCACCAGGCCTTCGCCCAGGTCATCGATGTTCACCACCAGTGGGTAGTTGCTCCGCTCGTGGGCGGCGATCTGCTCGATGCCCTGCCATGCCTGGCACAGTTCGACCTTGGCGGGGGCGCTGTGACGGTAGTTCAGCAGGCTGGTGAACAGCGCCTGGGTCGCCGGCACGCCGCTGCAGCGCTGGGCCAGGGCCAGCGACGCCTGTTCGTGGGCCAGCAGCCGCGCCAGGCGCTGGTGGGTAAGGCGCACGCCCTCGGCAGTGCCTGCGGCACCGACGCTGACGCGCAGGGGCAAGGTGTTGATGAACATGCCCAGCGCCCGTTCGGCACCTTCGCCGCCCTGCAGGCGGCCCAGCAGCACCGTGCCGAACACCACCTCTTCGCGGCCGGACAACTGCGCCAGTACTTGCGCCCAGGCCTGGTGCATCAGGCTGGCGACGCTCACGCCCAAGTGCCGCGCCTGCTCGCGCAAGCGCCCGCACAGTGCGGCATCCACGGTCAGGCGGCTGTCGTGTACGTCCCGGGTGTCACCGTGCGCATCGTGCAGGCCGTAGACCAGGGTGGGCTCATCGATGTCGCCCAGCAGTTCGCGGAACAATGCTTCATCGGCTTGGGGATCGGCGCCCAGGCGCGCCTGGGCCACATAATTGCGGTAAGGCACGCTGGCCTCGGCGAGCGGGCGGCCCTGCAGCACAGCCGTGATTTCCGCCACCAACTGCTCGACGGCGGCGTGGTCAAGGATGATGTGGTGGATCAGCAACGTGGCTTGCAGGCCCGTGTCGGTCTGCTCGGGCAACAGCCGCACCAGCGGGGCCTGGCCAAGGCCGATACCCGTGCAGGCGGGTGCGCAGTGCATGCTGGCGGCAAGCGACGGCACCGTATGCCAGACCACTTGCACCGGTTCTTCCAGGGTTTGCCAGTGAATGCTGGTGCGCAAGATGTCGTGGCGGGCAATGACCTGGTCGAGGGCGGCGGCAAAAGCGTCCAGTTCGGCTTGGCCAGGGAAGGCGAAGCGCGCTTGCAACACATACGGGTCGGCGCCGTCGCTGGCCAGGTGGTGGTAGAGAATGCCCTGCTGCAACGGCGCCAGGCCGTAGATGTCCTGAATGTTCTGGATACCGCCGGGCACCTGCGCGACCAGGGTGTCGATGGCCGCCTGCGACAGGTCGGCCAGCGGCAGCATGGCCGGGGTGATCGCCGTGGTCCCCCGGACAATACGGTTGGCCGGCACCGCCACGCGTGTGTCAGCGCCCAGCGCCGCGGCGAGCGCAGCCAGGGTGGGTTGGCCGAACAACACGCGGATATCGGCGTACAGGCCTTGGGCACGCAGGCGCGCGGTCAGGCTGACGGCCAACAGCGAGTGCCCGCCCAGTTCGAAGAAGTTGTCATGCCGCCCTACCCGCTCTACGCCCAGCAGCTCGGCCCACAGGGCCGCCAGCAGGTGTTCGGTGTCGCCTTGCGGGGCCTCGAACGGGCGGTCCTGGAGGGGGCCGGGGGCTGGCAGAGCCTTGCGGTCGAGCTTGCCGTTGGGGCTCAGCGGCAGAGCCTGCAGGTGCATGAACTGTGCCGGCACCATGAATTCGGGCAGATGGGTGAGCAATGCGCTGCGCAGGGTGTCCACCGGTTGTGCGTCGCCAGTGTAGTAGGCAACCAGGCGCTGGTCATGGGCCAGCACCACCGCCTCCTTGACGCCTTCGATGGCCGTGAGGCCGGCCTGGATTTCACCCAGTTCGATGCGCAGGCCACGCAGTTTGACCTGGTCGTCGTTGCGGCCGAGGTATTCGATGTTGCCGTCGGGCAGGTGGCGTGCCAGGTCACCGGTGCGGTACAGGCGTGCGCCGGGTACGAACGGGTCGTCGATGAAGCGCTCGGCGGTGAGTTCGGCACGGTTGAGGTAACCCCGGGCCACCTGCACGCCGCCGATGTAGAGCTCGCCGGCTACCCCCTGGGGCACCGGTTGCTGCTGGTCGTCGAGGATGTACAGGGTGGTGTTGGCGATGGGTTTGCCGATCGGGGTGTTGTCCGGGGAGGTGGTGCAGTGCCAGGCGCTGACATCCACCGCGGCTTCGGTCGGGCCGTAGAGGTTGTGCAGCTCGACGGTTGGCAGCTGAGCGTGGAAACGCCGTACCAGATTCCCCGGCAACGCCTCACCCGAGCAGATCACACGTATCAAGGGTAGGCGCGGCATTGTGTTGTGATCGGGCTGCGCGGCTGTCCCGGCGGTAATGATGTCGGTTTGGAAATCCTGGGGCCGCTGTGCGGCCCTTTCGCGACACGAGGCCGCTCCTACAGGGGCCTCGTTCGTCTTCGAGGGCTGGGAAGGCTCGGAATATTGATCATCAGGCACTGCTTCCCCGTAGGGTAGGCGCGGCATTGCGTTGTGATCGGGCTGCGTAGCAGCCCCGGCGACAGGGGCTGTCGAGGACAGGAACACGTCGAGCATCGAGGGTACGAAATGCAGGGTGGTGACGTGCTCGCGGGCGATTACCTCGCGCAGGTATTCGGGGTCACGGTGCCCACCGGGGCGGGCCATGACCAGCCGTGCACCGGTCTGCAACGGCCAGAGGAATTCCCACACCGACACGTCAAAACTGAACGGGGTTTTCTGCAGCACCACGTCGGCCGCATCCAGGCCGTAAGCGTCCTGCATCCACAGCAGGCGGTTGACGACACCCGCGTGCTCGTTCATCACGCCTTTCGGCAGCCCGGTCGAACCGGAGGTGTAGATCACGTAGGCCAGGTGCCGGGCATTCAGCCCTGCTACAACCGGGTCAACCACAGGCTGATCCGCCCAGCTCGGCTGGTCCAGATCAATGAGCAGACCCGCTTCCGGCACGTGCCGGGTAGCCGCATGCACCAGCACCGCCACCGGCGCGCTGTCGCTGAGCATGTGCCGCACGCGCTCGGCCGGGTAATCCGGGTCCACCGGCACATAAGCGCCACCGGCCTTGAGAATGGCCAGCAACCCCACCACCATCGACAAGCCGCGTTCGACGCAGATGGCCACGCGATCGTCCGGTTTGACCCCCAAGCCGATCAAGTGGTGCGCCAGGCAGTTGGCCTGCTGGTTGAGCTGGTCGTAGGTCAGCTCGCCCTCCTCGGCCCTGACCGCCAGCGCCTCGGGGGTGCGCCGAACCTGCGCCTCGATCAGGCCGTGCAAGGTCTGCCCGAGGTCGTAGGCGACGGCTGTGTCATTGAACCCGGCCAGCACCCGCTGGCGTTCCTCGGCCTGCAGCACCGGCAAGCGCTGCAACGCCAGTGCCGGTTCATGCTCCAGGGCCTGCACCATGGCCTGCAACACTTGCTCCATTTGCCCGCAGATACGCGCAGCGCCAACGCCGGCAGTGGTCATGGCCACCAGGCGGAAGCCTTCGCCCAGGTCATCCACGTTCAAGCTCAATGGGTAGTTGGTACGCTCCTGTCCCTGCAGCACCTCGATGCCGTCCCAGCCCTGGCGCTGCGCCGTGTCGGGCTGGGCACCGTGGCGGTAGTTGAGCATGGCGCTGAACAGCGGCAGCGGCGCGGCGACGCCACTGCAACGTTGCGCCAGGGCCAGCGAGGCATGCTCGTGGGCCAGCAGGCCACTGAGCGACTGGTGGGTGGCATGGGCCGCCTCGCGCAGGCTGACGCCGGCGAGGTCGATGCGCAGTGGCAGGGTGTTGATGAACATCCCAAGCGCGCGCTCGGCACCCTCGCCGCCCTGCAGACGCCCCAGCAACACGGTACCGAACACTACGCTGGGCTTGCCACTGGCCGCGGCCAGCAAACGCGCCCAGGCCAGGTGGAACAGGCTGGCCACGCTGATGCCCAACTGCCGCGCCTGGTGGCGCAAGCGGCCGGCCAGGTCGGCAGAAAGGGGCAACTTGGCCTCGTGGATGTCGCGGCCATCGCCTTGCACGTCACTCAGGCCGAACGGCAGGGTTGGCTCGTCGATATCAGCGAGCTGCCCACGGAAGAACGCCTCGTGCCCGGCCTGGCTGGTGCCCAGGCGCGCCTGGGCTACGTAGTTGCGGTACGGCACAGGGGCATGGGCCGGGGCCGCAGCGCCCTGCAGGTGGGCACTGAGCTCTTCGCCAACCACGTCGAGCGCCGTGTGGTCGAGCACGATGTGGTGGAACTGCAAGGTGGCCTCGATCGGGCCGTCGGCGTCGGTGTACAGCAGGCGCAACAGCGGCGCCTGGCTCAGGTCGAATTCAGTGCTGGATGGGCTGTTGTCGCCGCCTGCCTGCGCAACCGGTGCGACGGCCCGCAAGACCACTTGCACCGGTTGCGGCAGGCCCTCCCAAAGAATGGCCGTGCGCAGCACATCGTGCCGGGCGATGACCGCGTCCAGCGCGCTGGCGAACGCCTGCAAGCGTTCACGGCTGGCGAAGCGCAGCTTGGAGAACAGCACGTAGGGGTCGTGCTCGGCACTCAGATGATGATAGAGAATCCCCTCCTGCAACGGCGCCAACGGGTAGATGTCCTGCACGTTGGCGGCGCCGCCTGGCACCTTGGCGACAATAGCGTCGATGGCAGGCTGGTCGAGGTCGATCAGGCTGAGCAGCTGCGGGGTGATCTGCGTGCAACCGGATGGAATTCGGTTTTCCGGCACTTCCACACCTTGCTCGGCACCGAGCGTGGAGGCCAGTGCGGCAATGGTCGGCTGGCCGAACAAGGTCCGCACATCGACCTGCAAACCTTCCAGGCGCAAGCGCGCGGTCAGGCTCACGGCCAGCAGCGAGTGCCCACTCAGCTCGAAGAAGTTGTCGTGCCTACCCACCTGCTCAACCTCCAGCAGCTCGCGCCACAACCGCGCCAGCAAGGCCTCGGTGTGGCCCACAGGGGCCTCGTAAGGTCGCCCGTGCAAGGCCGTATCCGCCGCTGGCAGTGCCTTGCGGTCAAGCTTGCCGTTGGGGGTCAGGGGTAGCTGTTCAAGGTGGATGTACTGGGCCGGCACCATGTACTCGGGCAGCCGGGCCAGCAATGCCTGGCGCAGGTCATCGACCGGCTGTGCCGTACCCGTGTAGTAGGCGACCAGGCGCACGTCGTCCACCGCGAGCACAACGGCCTCGCGCACGTCGGCGAGTTGTGCAAGGCAGGCTTCGATCTCGCCCGGCTCGATGCGCAACCCACGCAGCTTGATCTGCTCGTCGCAACGGCCAAGGAATACCAGGTTGCCGTCCTGGTTCAGGCGCACCAGGTCACCACTGCGGTACAGGCGCTCACCTTCGACGAACGGGCTGGCGATGAAGCGCTGCGCCTGCTGCTCAGGCAGCCCCAGGTAACCCCGCGTTACCCCGGCGCCGCCAATGTGCAACTGCCCGGCCACACCATACGGCACCAGTTGGTCGTCGCTGTCGAGCACGCAGAGCCAGGTATTGTCGATCGCCTGGCCGATGGGCAGGCTGCCTTGAGGGAGCGCGGCATCTGGCTGCAAGGTCCAGGCGCTGCAGTCCACCGTGGTTTCGGTAGGGCCGTAGACGTTATGCAGGCGCACCTGCGGCAAGCGCTGGCGCACCTGGGCCGCCAGCGCTGCGCTCAGCTCACCGCCGCCACACACGATGTCGGTCAGGCTGTTGCAGTGGCGGCTCTCGGGCTGCTCGATGAACTGTTGCAGCAAGGCCGGCACGAACTGGACCACCGCCACCGCCTGCGCCTGCACCCACTGCACCAGGTAAGCCGGGTCGCGCTGGCCATCCGGGCGCGCCAGCACCAGGCGCAAGCCGCTGCACAGCGGCCAGAACAGCTCCCAGACCGAAGCATCGAAGCTGACCGGGGTCTTGTGCAGCACACCGCCCTCGCCCACGTGTGGGCACAAGCGGCGGCTCCAGTGCACCAGGTTGACCACGTTGCGGTGCTCGACCATCACCCCCTTGGGCACGCCAGTGGAGCCCGAGGTGTAGATCACATAGGCCAGGTGCCGGGCGCCCAGTCCGGGGATGCGCGGGTTGCTGATCGGTTGCTGCTGCCAGCACGGCTGGTCCAGGTCGACCCATGGCAGGTCCAGGGTGCCAGCGATGTCGCGCGTGGCACCGTGTACCAGCACGGCCAGCGGTGCGCTGTCGGCCAGCATATGGCGAATACGCTCGGCGGGGTAACCTGGGTCGACCGGCACATAGGCAGCGCCGGCTTTGAGAATGGCCAGCAGGCCAACCACCATGTTCAGCCCACGCTCGACACAGATCGCCACCCTGGCATCGGGTTGGGCCCCTAGCCCGACCAGGTGGTGGGCCAGGCGGTTGGCCTGTTCGTCGAGCTGGCGGTAACTGATTTCGCCTTCTTCGGCCACCAGCGCAACGGCATCGGGGGTACGGCGGACCTGAGCTTCGAACAGGTGGTGCAGCGGCTGCTCAAGGTCATGCGGCTGTGGCGCAGGGCGTTGCAGCAGCCGTGCGCGCTCCGCCGGGCTGAGCACGCACAACTGTTGCACCGGGGTGCCCGGCGCGTACTCCAGCGCGTCCAGCAGGCCGACCAGCACCTGTTGCATCTGTTCGCACAGGCGTTGCGCACCGACCTGCGCGGTGACCTGCGCACTGATGCGCAGGCCGTCACCCAGGTCATCGATGTTCATGCTGATCGGGTAGTTGCCATGCCCGCGCGGGGGTAATACCTCCACGCCTTCCAGCGCTTGCTCATGTGCCTGCAGCTCGCTGGCCGTGGCGCCATGGCGGTAGTTGAGCATGGCGCTGAACAGCGGTGTGGGCGCGGCTACGCCGCTGCAACGCTGGGCCAACGCCAGCGCCGCGTGCTCATGCACCAGCAGTGCCGCCAGCCGTTGGTGGGCCTGGCGCACCCCTTCGCGCACATCCAGGCCCTGCAGGTCGAGGCGCAGGGGCAAGGTGTTGATGAACATGCCAAGGCCGCGATCGGCACCGGCCCCACCCTGCAGGCGGCCCAGCAGGACGGTGCCGAATACCACGCTGGACTTGCCACTGGTGCCCGCCACCAGCCGTGCCCAGGCCAGGTGCAACAGGCTTGCAGCACTGACACCCAGCTGGCGCGCCTGGCTGCGCAGGCGCTGGTACGCAGCCGGTTGCAGGGCCACGCTGGCCTGTTCGAACTGGCTGGCCTGGAGCTGCAAGTCGGTCAGCCCATAGGGCAAGGTAGGTTCGTCGATATCGGCCAGTTGCGCGCGGAAGAACGCCTCGTGGTCAGCCTCGCTGACGGCCAGGCGTGCCTGGGCCACGTAGTTGCGGTAAGGCACCGGGGCCTGCGTGGGTTGCAGGCCGTGCAGGTGGTCGCGAATTTCAGCCAGCACCGCTTTCATGGCGGTGTGGTCGAGGGCGATATGGTGGAACAGCAAAGTGGCTTCGATGGGGCCCTCTGCGCCGTGATAGTGCAGGCGGATCAGCGGGGCCTGGCTCAGGTCAAAGGCGGTGCGGGTGGCCGCGCCTGTGGCAACCGGGGCGACCGTGCGCAGCACGACCTGGACCGGCTGTGCCAGGCTGTCCCAGAGCACGGCGGTGCGCAGCACATCGTGCCGGGCGATGACCTTGTCCAGGGCGCCGGCAAAGGCTTGCAGGCGGGCCAGGCTGTCAAAGCGGATCGGCCATTGCAGCAGGTAGGGGTCTTCGCCGGTCGCACTCAGGTGGTGGAAGAGAATACCTTCCTGCAACGGCGCCAATGGGTAGATATCCTGCACATTGGCGGCGCCGCCAGGTACCGCTGCAACAATGCGCTCCAGCGACGCCTGGTCCAGGGTCAGCAATGGCAGCATGTCCGGGGTGAGCTGTGTGCAGCCAGGCGCAATACGGTTTTCCGGCACGGCCACTTGCCGGTTCTGGCCTATGGCAGATGCCAGCGAGGCGACCGTGGGCTGGCCAAACAGCACCCGCACATCGGTGGGCAGGCCTTGTTGGCGCAAGCGCTCGATCAGGCTCACCGCCAACAGCGAGTGGCCACCCAGCTCGAAGAAGTTATCGTGGCGCCCTACCCGGTCGACACCCAGCACATGCGCCCATATGGCCGCCATGGCGACTTCGGTCTCGCCCACAGGGGCTTCGTAGCCGTGCCCGACCAGGTCGGTAGTGTCCGGGTCGGGCAGCGCGCGGCGGTCGAGCTTGCCATGGGGGGTGAGCGGCAGTGTTTCCAGGCGCATCAGCGCCTGCGGCACCATGTAGGCCGGCAGGCAGGCTTGCAAGGCCTGGCGCAGGTGGTCGACCGTCACAGCGGCGCTTACGGTGAACCAGGCCAGCAGGCGTTCGTCGCGGACCAGCACCACCGCATCACGCACGCCCGGCTGGGCAGCCAGCGCGGCCTCGATCTCGCCCAGCTCCACGCGCACACCGCGGACCTTCACCTGGTCGTCATTGCGGCCCAGATAGTCCAGCGTCCCGTCGGTATTCCACCGCACCAGGTCACCGCTTCGGTACATCCGCGCGCCCGGCAGGCGGCTGAACGGGTCGGCCAGGAAGCGCTGTTGGGTCAGCTCAGGGCGGTTGAAATAGCCCCGTGCAACCTGCGCGCCGCCAATGTACAGCTCGCCAACCACACCGGCAGGCACCGGTTGCCGGCGCTCATCCAGCACATACACCCGGGTATTGGCGACGGGTTTGCCGATGTGCAGCGCCGCACCGGGCTGCAAGGCCCCCGAAGTCGCGACCACGGTGGTTTCGGTGGGGCCGTAGTTGTTGACCACGGCAAAGCCAGGGTCGCGGTCGAACTGGCGCAGGCGGTCGCCACCCACCAGCAGGGTACGCAGGGTCGGGTGCTGTATCGGGCGACGCAATGCCTGCTCGGCCACCGGGGTGGGCAGGAAGCTCACCGCCAAGGGCTGTTGCTGCCACCAGTCCAGCAGTTCCTCCACGTGCTCGTTGCCGACCGCTGCCGGCGGCAGGTGCAGGGTGGCCCCAGCGCACAAGGCCGGCCAGACCTCCCAGGCCATGGCGTCAAAACCGAAGCCGGCCACGCTCGAGGTACGGGTACCGGGCTGCACGGCAAATGCCTGGCAGTGCCAGTGCACCAGGTTGAGCAGGGTGTGGTGCTCGACCATCACGCCTTTGGGTTGGCCGGTGGAGCCCGAGGTGTAGACCAGGTAGGCCAGTTGCTGGGGACCCAGCCCAGGTACTTGTGGGTTGTCGCTGAGGCGGTGGTAAGCCGCTGGCGAATCCAGGTCGAGCCGAGGGACAGCGGTCGGCAGCCCGGTGGTTTGCGTATCGGCCAGTACCAACCGTGGGGCACTGTCGGCCAGCAGGTAGGCAATGCGCTCGGCCGGGTACCCCGGGTCTACCGGCACGTACGCCGCGCCGGCCTTGAGCACCGCCAACAGGCCGACAATGCGTTCGCAGTGGCGCCCGAGGCACAGTGCAACGCGGTCACCACACTGTACGCCCATGGCGATCAGTTGGTGCGCCAGCTGGTTGGCACGCCGGTTCAGCTCGCCGTAACTGAGCGTTTCCCCACCCTGGCTTACTGCGCTGGCGTCTGGCGTGCGGGCGGCCTGGGCCTCGATCAACGCCTGCACCGTGGTCGCCGGGGGGAAGGCTTGCGCGGTGGCGTTGAAGCGGCCGAGCAACTGCTGACGGGCGTCTTCGTCGAGGATGGACAGGCCGTTCAGTGGGGTGCCCTGGCTGAGCTCCAGGGCCTGGACCAGTTCGGCGACGGCGTTGCACATCCAGGCCGCCACCCGCGCCGCGCCAATGCCAGGCACAGCCAGAACGCTGAACGTGAACCCTTGGCCCAGGTCGTTGACGCTGAGGGTCAAGGGGTAGTTGCTGCGCTCTTCGCCACCCAGCAGCCGCACCCCCTCCCATATGCCCTCGCCTTCACGCGGCGCATCGTCGGCACTGTGCCGATAATTGAGCAAGGCGCTGAACAACGGCGCCGAAGCGGGCACGCCGCTGCAGCGCTGGGCCAGGGCCAGCGGTGCGTGCTCATGGGCCAGCAGCGCTGCCAGGCTGCGGTGGGCGGCGCGCACGGCGCTGGCCACTGGCTGCCGCGTGTCGACCCGCAGCGGCAAGGTATTGATGAACATGCCCAAGGCGCGGTCGGCGCCCTCGCCCCCTTGCAGGCGGCCCATCAGCACGGTGCCGAAAACCACGTCGTCGCGGTTGGCCAGCACGCCGAGCACACGGGCCCAGGCCAGGTGCATCAGGCTTGCGGCGCTGACCCCCAGCTGCCGGGCCTGGCTGCGCAAACGCCCGGCCAGCCCAGAGTCGAGGGCTTGCGTGGCACTCTGCACAGCACGGCCGTCGCCCTGCACGTCGGCATGGCCCAACGGCAAGGTCGGCTCCTCGACGTCGGCCAGCATGTCGCGGAAGAACGCTTCATGCCCGCCCTGGTCGCCCAGGCAGGCCTGGGCCACATAGTTGCGGTACGGCACCGGCGGCGGCAGGCTGTGGCCCTGGCCGAACAGCAGCGCCCGCATTTCACGGGCCACCACGTCCATGGCGGTATGGTCGAGGGTGAGGTGATGGAACAGCAGTACCGCCACGACTTGCTGGTTGGCCGGGTCGAGGCTGTAGTACAAGCGGGTCAGCGGGGCCTGGCCCAGGTCCATGCGGTGGTGGCGGGCGTCGAAGCGCGCGTGCAACTGGTCGATACGAGCCACGCCGGGCTGCTCGGGCAGGTCATCGACTTCATGAACACCCAGCAGTGCCTCGCGCCATACCACTTGCAGGGGCTGCGGCAGGCCCTGCCAGAGCACGGCCGTGCGCAGGATGTCGTGGCGGTCGATCACCTGTTGCAACGCCCCGGCCCAGGCCAGCAAGCGCTCCACGCTGTCGAATGCCAGGCGCGTCTGCAGCAGGTAGGGGTCGCCTTGCTCCGCGCTCAGGTGGTGGTACAGCACCCCCTGCTGCAGCGGTGCCAGGGGGTAGATCTCCTGCACGTTGGCGGCGCCGCCCGGCACACTGGCAACCACCTGGTCGATGACCGTCTGCTCCAGCTCGACCAGGCTGAGCATGCCCGGGGTGATGCGCTCGGCGCCCGGCGGGACGCGGTTGGCGGGCACGGCGATTTCCGCACCGGCCCCCACGACAGCGGCCAACGCCAGCACGGTCGGTTGGGCAAACAGCACCCGTACATCAATGACCATCCCTGCGCCACGCAACCGCTCGACCAGCGTAACGGCCAGCAGCGAATGGCCGCCAAGTTCGAAGAAGTTGTCCTGCCGCCCCACCCGCTCGACACCCAGCACCTCGGCCCAGACCTGCGCCATGGCCGTTTCGGTAGCGCCTTGCGGCGCCTCGTACTGCTGGCCGAACAGTTCGCCAGTGGCCGGTTCCGGGAGCGCGCGGCGGTCAAGCTTGCCGTGGCTGGTCAACGGCAGTTCGGCCAGGCGGGTGAACGCCACCGGCAGCATGTGTGCAGGCAGGCAGGCGCGCAGCGCCTCGCGCAGGGTATGCGGGTCCAACGGGGTGGTTTCGGTGTACCAGGCCAGCAGCCGTTCGCCGCGGACCAGCACCACGGCGGCGTCGACGCCCGGTTGCGCCGCGAGGGCGGCTTCGACTTCACCCAGTTCGACCCGCACCCCGCGGATCTTCACCTGGTCGTCGTTGCGCCCGAGGTAGTCAAGGGTCCCATCGCTGTTCCAGCGCACCAGGTCGCCGCTGCGGTACATGCGGGCATTGGCCTGGGAGCTGAACGGGTCGGCCAGGAAGCGCTCTTCGGTCAATGCTGGGCGGTTGAAGTAGCCACGCGCCACTTGCGCACCGCCGATGTACAGCTCGCCGGCGACGCCCACGGGCACAGGTTGCAGGCCCTGGTCGAGCACATAGAGCCGGGTGTTGGCAGTCGGTCGGCCGATGTGCAGTGCATTACCTGGGCTGAGCAGCCCCGAGGTGGCCACGACGGTAGTCTCGGTCGGGCCGTAGTTGTTGACCACGGCAAAGCCTGGGTCGCGGTCGAACTGGCGCAACCGGTCACCACCGACCAGCAGGGTGCGCAAGGTGGGGTGCTGATGCTCACGGCGCAAGGCCTGCTCGGCCACCGGCGTAGGCAGGAAGCTGACCGTCAGCGGCTGCTGCAGCCACCAGTCGAGCAGTTCGTCGACATGCTCGTTGCCAATGTGTGCCGGTGGCAGGTGCAAGGTGGCCCCGGCGCTCAGGCTTGGCCACACCTCCCAAGCCATGGCATCGAAGCCGAAACCGGCAAGGCTGGAAGCCTGGCTGGCGTTGCCCACGGCAAACGCCTGGCAATGCCAGTGCACCAGGTTGGCCAGGGCATGGTGCTCGACCATCACCCCTTTGGGTTGCCCGGTGGACCCGGAGGTGTACACCAGGTAGGCCAGCTGCTGCGCATCCAGCCCCGGCACCTGGGGGTTGCTGTTGTCGGTGGCATAGGCCTCGGCCTGGTCCAGGTCCAGCCGCGGCACAGCGCCGGGCAAGCCGTTGACGGTGGTTTCCGCCAGCAACAGCAGCGGCGCGCTGTCGTCGAGCAGGTAGGCAATGCGGGCGGCCGGGTAACCCGGGTCAATCGGAACGTAGGCCGCACCGGCCTTGAGCACGCCAAGCATGCCCACCAGCCGCCTGGCGTTGCGCGGCAGGCACAAGGCGACCCGGTCACCCAGTTGCACACCCCGCGCGCGCAACTGGTGGGCCAGCTGGTTGGCCTGGCGATTGAGTTCACCGTAGCTCAGCGCCTGGCCGGCCTGCAGCAGCGCCGGCGCGTCGGGTATATGGGCAGCCTGGGCCTCGACCAGCGCATGTACGGTGCTGCCCTGCGGGTAGTGCCGGGCGCTGTCGTTGAACCGTTGCAGCACCTGCTCGCGCTCCTCGGCCGGCAACACGGCCAGCGCTTGCAACGGCGTGCCCGGTGCCTGTTCCAAAGCCTCCACCAGGCTGGCCAGCACCTGTTCGAACTGCGCGCACAGGCGCGGCGCATGCCATTGGGGCAGGCTCTGCACCGTCAGGCGCAGGTCCTCACCCAGGTCATCGACACTGACGGTCAGCGGATAATCGGTACGTTCTTCGGCGCCGACAATATCGATGCCGGGGGCAACCGGTATGATCTCGGCCGCGTCGCCCGCGTCACTGTGGCGGTAATTGAGCATGCTGTTGAACAGCGGCGCCGGTGCGGCCACGCCGCTGCAACGCTGGGCCAGCGCCAACGATGCCTGCTCATGGCCGAGCAAGGCGCTGAGCCGGCGATGGGTGGCCAGCAGCCCGTCGCGCACGCTGTGCTGGCCCAGGTCGATGCGCAGCGGCAAGGTATTGATGAACATACCCAGCGCCTGCTCGCCGCCAACTCCGGTGGTCATGCGGCCCAGCAACACGCTGCCGAACACCACGGCCTGGCGTGCCGAGAGCTGGCCGATCAACCGGGCGAAACCCAGGTGCAGTACGCTGGCCGGGCTCACCCCCAACTGCCGGGCCTGGGCACGCAGGCGCTGGCTGAGCGCCGGCGCCAGGGTCAGGCGTGCCTGCTGCAGGGGCTGGTCGACCTTGTCCTGCTGGCCGAAGGCGAGCGTGGGCTCATCGATGTCACCCAGCATTTCACCGAAGAAACGTTCATGGGCCTGTTCGTCGAGGGCCTGGCGCGCTGCCGCCAGCACATTGCGAAACGGCATGGGTGGCGGTAGCTGCGCACAGGTGCCGGCAAGGTGGGCCTGCAGTTCGCGGCGCACGATGTCCAGCGCGGTGTGGTCCATGATCACGTGGTGGAACATCAGCAGCGCGACCCATTGCTCGCCCTCGCCCTGGGCATGCACCAGTTGCATCAACGGCGCCTGGCGCAGGTCGAGCCGGTAGTGACGCGGGTCGAAGCGCTGGCACAGGCTGGCCAGTGCGTGGCTGCCGGCCAGCGGCAAGGCCTCGCGGACCAGTGCAGCTTCACGCCAGACCACCTGTACCGGGTTGTCCAGGTACTCCCAGTGCACGGCGGTACGCAGAATGTCGTGCCGCTGGATGACCCATTGCAGCGCCTGGGCAAAGGCCTCCAGGTGCTCCTTGCTGGCAAAATGCAGTTGCACCTGCGACAGGTACGGGTCGCCCTCGCTGGCGGCCAGGTGGTGGTAAAGCATGCCCTGCTGCAACGGTGCCAGCGGGTAGATGTCCTGCACGTTGGCAGCACCGCCCGGCACCTGCTCGACAATGCGGTCGATGGCGGCCTGGTCCAGGGTTACCAGTGGCAGCATGTCGGGGGTGATGCGAAAGGCCGGGCTGAGCCAGTCGTCATCCTGTTCGGCAAGCATCTCCAGCAAGGCCGGCTTGTGCCGTGACAGCGCCTCCCACAAATGATCGTCCAGGGTTTCGTCGTCACCGAGGACGATCAGGTCCTGGTCTTCACGCTGGAGTCGAATTGCACGGGTGGAAAGAGCTGCCATCAGTTCGCTGAAGTGCATCGGTAAGCATCCTGCTTTGCCTGGAAATAAGGTTGGGGGACACGCTAATGGATCGTGACCGGGCGGTCTGACATGGAGAGTGGGGACAATTCGAGCCTGCGCGGTGCATGGCACCGCCCTGGGCTGATGGCAGGAAGGGTGAAGCAGCCCTGCGCGATGCAAGGCTGCGTTCATGGCAAGCGCCGGTCAGAGGCGCCGGCGCTTGCCCAGGCCAGGGATGGTGGTTTGTGGCACCACCACGGCAAGCTGCTCGCGCTGGGTGCTGGCCGCCAGCCCCGCCAATGTCGGCTGGCTGAACAAGGTTCTGGCGTCCACATGCAACCCGGCCTGGCGCATGCGCGCCACCAGGCTGACCGCCAGCAGCGAATGCCCGCCCAACTCGAAGAAGTTGTCGTCGCGGCCCACCTGTTCGATCTTCAGCACCTCGGTCCAGATCGCGGCCAGCGCTGTTTCCAGTTCGCCCTGCGGGGCCTGGTATTCACGGCTGATCACGGCCTCGGCATCCGGCGCCGGCAGCGCGCTGCGGTCCACTTTGCCATTGCGGCTCAGTGGCAACGCCGCCAGGCGCACGAAGGCCTGCGGCACCATGTATTCGGGCATGCGCGCCAGCAGGTGGCTGCGCAGCGCCTCCAGCGCCGGCGCCGGCTGGCCATCGTTGCAGGTGAAGTACGCCACCAGGCGCTCTTCTCGCATCAGGACCACCGCCTGCCCCACCGCCGGGTAGGCGGCCAGCAACGCTTCGATTTCCCCCAGTTCGACGCGCAAACCCCGCAACTTGACCTGGAAGTCGTTGCGCCCCACGAAGTCCAGTTCGCCGTCGGCGCGGTAGCGCACCAGGTCACCAGTACGGTACAGGCGGTCGCCTTCGACGAACGGGCTGGCAATGAAACGCTCGGCCTGCAAGTGCGGCAAACCCAGGTAACCGCGCGCTACGCCGACACCGCCGATGTGCAACTGGCCCACCGCCCCCAGGGGCACCGGCCGGTCGTGCGCGTCCAGCACATACAGCCGGGTGTTGCTGATCGGCCGACCAATCGGTGGTGCCTGCGTGGGTAAGGGTTGCTGCGCTTGCAAGGTCCACGCGGTGCTGTCCACCGTCGCCTCGGTGGGGCCGTAGACATTGTGCAGGCGCACGCCGGGCAAGCGTTGCCGCACGCTGTGCACCAGCGCCAGGGTCAGCTCGCCGCCGCCGCAGAAAATATCGGTCAGGCTGGTGCAGCGCTCCACGCCCGGCTGCTCGAGGAACTGATGCAGCAGGGCCGGTACGAACTTGACGACGCTGACCTGCCGGGCCTGAATCAGCTGCACCATGTACGCCGGGTCACGGTGGCCGTCCGGCCGCGCCAGGACCAGGCGCAGGCCGGCAGTCAAGGGCCAGAACAGCTCCCACACCGAGCCATCGAATGTGCACGGCGCCCGTTGCAACAGCGCATCCCCAGGTCGCGGCGGGCAGATTTGCGACCCCCAGTGCATCAGGTTGCACAGCCCACGGTGCTCCACCATGACCCCCTTGGGGGTGCCCGTGGACCCCGAGGTGTACATCACATAGGCCAGTTTTGACGGCCCCAGCCCCTCGACCTGCGGGTTATCGGCCGGGTTGGCCTGCCAGCTGTGCGCGTCCAGGTCGAGCCAGCGACAGCCCAGGCCGGCGAACAGGCCCTGGGTAGCCCCGTGCACCAGCACCAGGGTTGGCGTGCAGTCCTGCAACATGAAGCGCAGGCGTTCCTGCGGGTAGCCGGGGTCCAACGGCACATAGGCACCGCCGGCCTTGAGCACGCCAAGCAAGGCGACCATCAGCGAAATGCCGCGCTCCACGCACACAGCCACCCGGCTGTCCGGGCCGACCCCTTGGGCAATCAACTGGTGCGCCAGGCGGTTGGCCTGGGCATTCAGCGTTTGGTAGTCCAGGCTGTCGTCGCCCGCCTGCAGGGCGATGGCCTGTGGCGTGCGCCGAACCTGGGCCTCGAATAACGCAGGCAGGGTCTGCCAGGTTGGGCTGTGCGGGTCTTCGGTGCGGTTCAAGCCCTGCAACAAACGCTGCAACTCGTTGTGTGGCACTGCACACAGGGCCTGCAGGCCCTCAGTGCTGCCGCGGGCAAGCGCATCGGCCAATTGCTGCAGGGCGTTGAGCACGAAGTCCATGACCCGTTGCGCCCCGATCGCACGCGGCGCACGCACGGCCAGTTGCAGCGTATCTGCTTGCTCATCCACGGTCAGCACCAGCCCGTGGCTCTCGACCTCGCTGGCCTCGACCAGCGCTACACCGGGCAGCACCTGGCCGAACGGGAGGCTGCCCTGGCGGTAATTCACCAGGCTGTCGAACAGTGCGCTGCCTGCGGGCAGGCCGCTGCAACGCTGGGCCAGGATCAGCGGCGCATCCTCATGCGCCAGCAAGGCGGCCAGCCCGGCATGGGTTTCACGCAGCGCCTGGCCGGGTGCACGTTGGGCCAGCGGGACACGCAACGGCAGGCTGTTGATGAACATGCCCATCGCGCTGCCGGCACCGGGGCCGGCCATGCTGCGCCCCAGCAGTACGGTGCCCAGCACCACCTCGTCACGCCCGCCGAGGTTGCCCAGCACCTGTGCCCACGCCAGGTGCAGCAGGCTGGCCAGGCTGGCGCCCTGTTGCCGTGCCTGCTGGCGTAACGCGGCAACCTGTTCGCCGGCCAGGCGATGGTCGCAGCGCTCCAACTGCTGCTCATCGACTGGCGCCCCGCCATAACCGGGGATCGGTGCTTGCGGTTCGATACCGGCCAGTTGCGCCCTGAAGAAGGCAGCGTGACCGGCCTGGCGCTCGGCCTGGGTGCTGGCGGCGACATAGTCGCGGTAACCCACTGGCGTGGCCAGGCCCTCGCCCTGCCCGGCCATGCAGGCTGCCAGCTCACCCAGCAGCACCTGCAGCGATACCGCATCGTTGACCAGGTGATGGAAGCGCAACAAGCCCAGCCAACGGCCCTGGTCGGCATCCTCGCTGCACACCAGCGCCATCATCGGCGCCCGGCGCAGGTCCAGGGGCTGGCGTTGCGGGTCGAAGTGGCTGCGCAACTGCGCAGCGGGGCCGTGCCACTGCTCGATTGGCAGGCGCGCCTGGCGCCAGACCACCTGCTGCGGGTGCTCCAGGCCTTCCCAGCACAGGCTGGTGCGCAGAATATCGTGGCGCTCGATCACCTGCTGCAGGGCAGCGGCAAAGGCTTGCAGTTGTGCATGGCTGGCGAAGGCGAACAACGCTTGCTGTTGGTAGGGGTCGCGGGCGTCGGCAACATGGTGGTAAAGCAGCCCCTGCTGCAGAGGGGCGAGTGGGTAGATTTCCTGCACATTGGCGGCCCCACCGGGCACCGTGGCCACGATGCGATCGATGGCAGCCTGGTCCAGTTCGGTGAGTGCCAGCATGCCCGGGGTAATGCGCTGGCAACCCGGCGGTACCTGGTTGCCCGGCAGTACTGGCTGTTCGACCCGAGTCACGCTGGCAGCCAGGCTGGCCAGGGTCGATTGCCCGAACAGCACCTGCACGTCCGCCTGCCAGCCCTGCTGGCGCATGCGTTCGATCAATTGCACGGCCAACAGTGAATGGCCACCGAGTTCGAAGAAGTGGTCCTGGCGCCCTACCCGTTCAACCTGCAGCAACTCGCCCCACAGCTGCGCCAGCTGTTGTTCGACTGCGCCTTGCGGCGCTTCATGTTCGCGGCGCACCTGGCTGTTTTCGTCGGCGTGCGGCAACGCCCGGCGGTCGAGCTTGCCATTGGCGGTCAGCGGCCAGCGCTCAAGGCGCACGAAGGCCCCCGGCAACAAGGCGACCGGCAGCCGTTCACGCAGGTGCTCATGCAACGCCCGCGGCGTCACCGGCAGGTCGGCGATGAACCAGGCTTGCAGCTGGCCATCGCGCAACATGACCACGCTTTCGCGCACGGCCGCATGGCGGGTGAGCGCGGCCTCGATCTCAGCCAACTCAACCCGCACCCCACGGACCTTGACCTGGTCGTCGTTGCGCCCGAGGTACTCCAGCGTGCCGTCGGGTAGCCAACGCACCAGGTCCCCGGTGCGGTACAGGCGGGCGCCCGGCTCGCGGCTGAACGGGTCGGCAACAAAGCGCTCGGCTGTCATCTGCGGGCGGTTCAGGTAGCCACGGGCTACCCCCTGGCCGCCCACATACAGCTCGCCCGCGGCACCGGGCGGCAGCAACTGGCGCTGAGCATCGAGCACATAGAGCCGGGTATTGGCCACCGGCCCGCCGATATGCAGCGGCCTGCCCGCCAGTACTTCGCCCGAGGTGGCCACCACCGTGGTTTCGGTGGGGCCGTAGTTGTTGACCACGCGGTAGCGCTGCTCGCGGGCCAGGCGGCGCAGGCGGTCGCCGCCGACCAGCAGGGTGTGCAAGGTGGGGTGCAGCTCGCCCTGGGCAAAGGCATGCTCGGCCACAGGGGTGGGCAGAAAGCTGACGTCCAGCGGCTGCGCGCGCCACCAGGCGAGCAAGGCGTCGATGTCTTCGGCCCCGTCGCGCACCGGTGCCAGGTGCAAGGTCGCGCCGCTGCACAGCGCCGGCCAGATCTCCCAGGCCATGGCATCGAAGCCGAAACCTGCCAGGCTCGATTGCTGCCGCCCAGGGCCGAGGTCGAAGCTGCTGCAGTGCCAGTCGACCAGGTTGGCCAGCATGCGCTGCTCGACCATTACCCCTTTGGGCAAGCCGGTAGAGCCGGAGGTATAGATGACATAGGCAAGGTCTGTGGGCGCTTGTGCGGCGAACTCGAACGCCCCGGCGGGCGCTGCGGCCCAGTCGAAGCGGTCCAGTTCGATCTGCGCCAGGGTGTGGGCCGGCAGCCGATCCACCAGCCGGGACAGGGTCAGCAGCACCTCCGGGGCGCTGTCCTGAAGCAGATAGGCAAGCCGCTCACGGGGGTGCGCAGGGTCTATGGGCACATAGGCAGCGCCGGCCTTGAGCACGGCCAGCAACCCTACCAAAGTATCCAGCCCGCGCTGGGCGATCAGCGCTACCCGGCGTTCGGGCCCAACGCCCAGGCCCGCCAAGTGCTGCGCCAGCAGTTCGGCGCGCCGCTCCAGTTCGCCATAGGTCAGCGCCTGGTCATGGAAGCGCGCCGCCACTGCGGCCGGCCGGGCCTTGGCCTGGGCCTGGATGCGCTGCTGAATCAGGCCCACAGCCGCCACTGGCATTTGCGTGGCATTCCACCGCTCGAGCGCAGCGTGCTCAGGCGCGGTAAGCAGGTCGAAGTCGCCGGCTGTCGCCTGCGGCTGTTGCAGCCCTTGCTCCAGCACGTGGAGCAGGCGCTGCGCCAGGGCCTGGGCTTCATCGTCGGTAAACCAGGCGCGGTTGTGCACCACGTGCAGCATGGCTGCGTCGCTGTGGCTGTTGCAGCGCAGGTGGACACTCAGTGGCGTGGGTTCGTGGCCGTTGCAGATCATCACCGTATGGCCAGGCGCATCGGTGATTTGCAGTGCGTTGCTGTCGTCCTCGAACGAGACCATCAGTTCGAACAGCTGCGGCCGTTCTTCGCGCAGTGTGCCAAGGCTGCGGTTGAGCTCACTGAGGGCGAAGCGCTGATGGCGAAAATCCTGCTTGAGCGCATCGCGGATGCCCTGCACCAGCGTGGCGAACGAGCACTCGCGGGCAAAACCCAGGCGCAGCGCGCTGACCTGGGTGAACAACCCCAGGGTCGCCTTGAAGCGCGCGTTGCCGCGGTTGCGCACCGGCAGCCCGACCACCCACTCGTCGCGCTGCCAGGTACGCGTCACGCAGACGTGCAAGGCGGCCAGCAGCACGTGCAGCGGCGAGGCTTGCAGGTCGGCAGCGCAGCGGCGCATGCGCGCCAGCAGTTGGCGGTCGAACGGCTGGCGCTGCGCGCCACTGGGCGTGGCGGTTGCCGCGCTCGCGCGTTCGCGCGGGGCCAGCAGGGCATCGGGCAACTGCTGGTACTTGGCCAGCCAGTAGTCGCGATCGCGGGTTTGCCGCGCGGATGCCTGGTACTGGGCGTCGTCCTCGATGAAGGCTGTGTAGGACGCTGCCCCGTGCGGCAGGGGCAGGCCTTGCTGCAACAGGCGGTAATGGTCTGCGAGCTGCTTGAACCACTGGTCCACACCCCAGCCATCGAGGATCAGATGGTGGGCTTGCAGCGCCAGCAGGTAACGCTGTTCGCCAATGCGGATCAAGGTGGCCGCCCATAGCGGGCTGGCGGCATCCAGCTGATAAGGGGTGCGCATTTGCGCCTCGAGCAAGCCTGATGCAGCTGCGAAAGGCTCGCTGGCCTGGCGCAGGTCATGCCGGCCCAGGGTGACCGCCATGTGCGTGGCGAAGTACTGGCGGGCAAGCCCGCCCTGCGTGACCAGCACCGTTCGTAGGCCATCGTGCTCAGCCACCAGGTGCTGCAGCGCCTGCTGCAGCAGCCCGGCATCCACATTCCCTTGCAACTCGACGTACGCCCCGATGTTGTACAGCGGTGAGTCGCCATGGCTGATCTGGTCCAGCCAGATGTCACGCTGGGCGATGGTCAGGGCGAAAGTGTCTGGGGCAGGCATGATTCGGCAGGTCCGTCTGGTTGATCATCCGCGCATTCAAGCACCGCTGCCGACAGCTGTATGGCCTGCCAAACCCGGACAATCGGGGCGCGCGGGCGGCCTGCTGAAAAACGTGTAGGACATTGGCCATAGCCGACCACCCACGATGGCCTACGGCAGCGTCTACGCGCTGCGATCAGGGCGCATTCGCCGTGGTTCTGGCGTCAAATACCCGGCAAATCAGCCTTTGGCACACGCGCCGCGTGGTGCGGCCGCCACCCAAGGCAGCCGTTTGGTGGCATTTTCTGTCCCGGTTTTCCATTACAGACGCCAGCCTGCCAGCGGGCTTGAATACGCCCACCCCACCCTACTTCCACCCTGGAGCACTGGCCCGCCAAACCACCTGGTGCAATACCCTGAACCAAGGACGACAAGGAAATGATGCTGACCGACAGCCGCGACTACCGCCCCGACCCACAGCTTTACCTGCAATTGGGGGAATTGATCGCCAGCACCGGCGCCGCAGGCTTTGCAGACCAGATGTTGGGCCTGGTGGCAGCACAGGTGCCTGTCCACCGGCTCGAACTCAGCGAATGGACGCTTGACCCGCAGCGGGCGAATGTCAGCCATATCAAGCTGCTGGGCAGTGCTGGGCTGCAACCCGCCGCCGCTGGCGAAAACCAGCACCAACCGCTGCTGCAGCGCATCATGCAGATGAAAGACCCACTGCTGATCGAGTTCAAGGCCCCGCCTGGCGCCTTGCACCCGCGCCAGAGTGCCCATCAGTGCCACCTGGTGTCGTGCAATGGCCGCAAGCGCTGGGTGATCAGCTTTCATCGCCTGCCGTGCCAGCGCGCCTTCGCCCTGGGTGAATTGTCCCAGCTCAAGTGCTTGTCAGACACCCTGCTGCCCTTGGTCGAGCACCACGGTCAACTGCTTGAACAGGGCGCCACGCGCGCTGCAGGGGCGGCCCAGGGCGAGCTTGAGGCAGGTTCGCTGCGCCAGGCGTTCGGTGAACGGCTGGTGCACGAGGCCGTGCGCCTGTCGACCCGTGAACAGGAGGTATGCCTGGGGCTGCTTACTGGCGGTACCGTGCCAGAGATGGCCCAGCGGTTGAATGTGAAGAACAGCTCGGTGGAAACCTACCTCAAGCGTGCCACGGCCAAACTAGGGGTCAGCGGCCGCCACGGCCTGGCGAAATGGATGGCCGGTGCCTGACTGCGAGAACCTGCAATGCCCCGACATGTGTTGACCTTGTTTGCCGCGCTGTTGTGCGGCTGTTCACTTGCCCCTGCTTACCACCGCCCCGCCCCTGCGGTACCCGCGCAGTTTCCGCAAGGGCCCGCCTATACCGCCGATACGCCACCGCCGGTCGAAGCCGGGCAGCAGGTATTCCGCGACCCGGTGCTGCGCCAGTTGATCGAGGCCGCCCTGGCCAACAACCGCGACCTGCGCACCGCCGCACTCAACGTCGCGGCTGCGCAGGCACAATACCGCGTGCAGCGCGCCGAACGGCTACCCCAGGTGGCGGCTGATGGCCACGGCCAGCGTCAGTACCTGCCCAGGGGCATGACCGGTACCGGCAAAGGCATGATCAGTTCCAGCTACGCGGCCACGCTGGGGCTGAGCGCCTACGAAATCGACCTGTTCGGCCGGGTGCGCAGCCTCAGCGACCAGGCATTGCTGAACTACCTGGCCAGTGACCAGGCACGGCGCAGTAGCCGCCTGAGCCTGGTGGCGAGCGTTGCCAGTGTGTACCTGACCTGGCAGGCCGACCAGGCGCTGCTGACCCTGGCCAACGAAACCCTGGCCACTGACCAGCGCAGCCTGCGCCTGGCCCGTAACCAGCGCCGGGCGGGCACGCTGTCGGCACTGGATGAGGTGCAGGCGCGCACCCGCGTGGACAGCACCCGGGCGGCAGTGGCGCGTTACCGGCGGCTGGTCGCGCAAGACCTCAACCAGCTGACGCTGCTGGTGGGTGCCCCGGTTGCTGCGAAGGGGGTCGCACAGCCCTTGGCGGCCGAGCAGATTGCCAGGCTGCCGGCCGGTTTACCGTCTGACTTGCTGCAGCGGCGGCCCGACATACGCCAGGCCGAGTACCAGTTGCGCGCCGCCAACGCCAATATCGGTGCTGCGCGGGCGGCGTTCTTTCCCAGCATCAGCCTCACCGCCAATGCCGGCAGCACCAGCCCCCAGCTCAGTGGCCTGTTCGATGCAGGTTCGGGGACCTGGCTGTTCCAACCGCAGATCAACCTGCCGATCTTTACCGCAGGCAGCCTGCGCGCCAGCCTGGATTACGCGCGCCTGCAGAAGGATATTCAGGTGGCGCAGTACCAGCGAGCCGTCCAGCGCGCATTCCAGGAAGTTGCCGATGGCCTGGCCGCGCGGGCGACCTACCAGCGCCAACTGCAGGCACAACGCGACCTGGTCGCGGCCAGCCAACGCTATTACGACCTGGCCGAGCACCGTTACCGCATTGGCGTGGACAGCAGCCTCACCTTCCTGGACGCGCAGCGCGCGTTGTTCAGTGCCCAGCAAGGGCTGATCAACGACCGCCTGGCGCAATTGCTGGCAGAGGTGAACCTGTTTGCGGCACTGGGTGGCGGGTGGGATGACCAGGATTGAACGCCGGCCCAGGCGTGCAGCGCATCTGGCACGCGCGTGCGATTTAAAATTAATGCATTTGATAATGATTCGTAGTAATTTCGCGGCGCAAATTTCTCCCAGCGCCCTACTTCAGGATCGTCCAGTCGATGCGTCGCACGTTCGTTTCGCTTTGTGTGCTTCATGCTGTCTCCCCATTGGCCCTCGCCGAGCCCGAACCGCTCAGCGACCCGGCCCAGATCGAACTTCAGGCCCTGAGCATCACTGGCACAGCCGACAGCGAACGGGCTGATGGCCCAGTGCTCGGCTACAAGGCCAACCGTTCCGCCAGTGCCACCCGCACCGACACCGCGCTGCACGAAACACCGCAGTCGGTCAGCGTGGTGCCCAAGGCGGTACTGCAAGACACCGGTGCCACGCGCCTGCAAGACGGCCTGGACTATGCCGGTGGCGTCGGCCGGGCCAACAACTTCGGTGGCCAGGGCCTTACCACCTTCACCGTGCGCGGCTTTACCACCGGCGAGTTCTACCGTAACGGTTTCCCGATCAACCGTGGCTACCCCAACGCACCAGACGCCAATACCGTCGAGCGGCTGGAGGTGATCCGCGGCCCGGCCAGCAGCCTGTACGGCCGTGGCGACCCCGGCGGCACCTTCAACGTGGTCAGCAAGCAGCCGCTACCAGACCCCAAGGTCACCCTGGGCAGCCAGTTCGACGACCAGGGCATGCACCGCGCCACCCTCGACGCCGCCGGCCCGCTGAACCAAGACGGCTCGCTGGCCTACCGCCTGAACCTGCTTGGCGAGGGCGGCGACAGTTTCCGTGATGATGTGCAAAGCGAGCGTTATGACGTGGCGCCAGTGCTCAGCTGGCAGGTCAACGACACCACCAAGGTCGTGTTCGAAGGCGACTTCATGCGCAACAACCACCCGCTGGACCGCGGCCTGACCCGCTACGCCACCCAGCGTGGCAGCGCCTCGCGTGACACCTATATCTGGGAAAAAGGCAGCGACAACCTGCTGCACAATGACAACAACATGGCGCAGGTGCGTTTCGAGCACCTGCTCAATGACAACTGGACGCTGGCGGGCGGGTTCCAGTTCCTCGATGGCTCGCTCAAGGGCAATGCGGTCGAAGCCAACGGCGCGCCGCTGGATGGGCGAACGCTGGAGCGTAACTTCAACTACCGCAAGCTGGAGTGGACCGATCGCGACTGGCAGCTGAACCTGACCGGCTACTTCGACACCGGCGGCTTCAGCCACACCTTGCTGACAGGGGTGGAGTACGAGAACTATGACTACAACTCGATCATCCAGCGGTCCTCTGCGGTGGCGGGCACCTACCCCATCGACATCTACGACCCGGTGCTTGGCCAGCCACGGCCGGCGCTGACCCGCACCACGACCTGGGACAAGGAGAACCTGCAGACCTGGGCCTTCTTCATCCAGGACCAGGTGGCCCTGACCGAGCGTTTGAAGGCTCTGGCAGGCGTACGCTTCGAGCGCTTCGAGCATGACTACGACAACAAGCTGGACAATGCCGGTGATTTCAGCAAAGGCGAAAACGGTGCTACGCCCCGGATTGGCCTGGTCTATGACCTCACCGACACGGTCGCCGTCTACGCCAACACCGCGCGCTCTTTCAAACCCAACACGGGAACCCCGGCCAGCGGCGGGGGCTTCGACCCGGAAAAGGGCAAATCCTACGAACTGGGCGTGAAATGGGAAGCGCTCGACCGCCAGCTGAGTGTCGACGCAGCGGTCTACCACATCGTCAAGGAAAACGTGTTGACCCGCGACCCGGTGGACCCGAACTACAGCGTGGCGGCCGGCGAAGTGCGCAGCCGGGGCCTGGATATCAACGTTGCTGGCAATGTCACCCCCGAGTGGCGCGTCATTGGCGGCTACGCCTATGTGGATGCCGAAGTGACCAAGGACAACCGCCTGCCAACCGGCACGCGACTGGCCAATATCCCGCGCAACAGTTTCAGCCTGCTCAACACCTATGAGTTCCAGGACGGTGTCGCCAAGGGGCTTGGCTTGGGGCTTGGGGTGAAATACGTGGATGACCGCAACGGCCAGACCGAGGCGACCACCTACACCATGGAGCAATACACGGTGGTTGATCTGCTGACCTTCTACCAGGTCAACGACCATATACGCCTGAACCTGGATGTGAAGAACCTGTTCAACAAGGCGTATGACGAAGGCGCATTCAACCTGTATGCCTACCCGGGTGCGCCGCGTACGGTACAGGCTGGCGTCGCGTACACCTTCTGAACGGCTGGGGCTGCATAAGCAGCCCTACCTTTCAGAAACCTTTGCTGTAGAACAGCGAATACGACTCGATGCCGTCGTTGGGCTGCTTGATCCCGGCGTTGGAATAATGGATCGCACGCAGCCCGACTTTCTGCTCCCCTGGCAGTTTCAGGCCAAGGCCGATACGGTCCTCGAAGTTGAACGACGAACCCAGGCGCTGGTCGCCCACATCAGTCTTGGAGAACGCGGCCAGGCCGATGCCCGCTTCGATGTACGGGGTGTAGGTGAAACCGCTGAATTCATAGGTGAACACCGGGCTGAACGACAGCGAATGGGCGCCACTGGCGTCGCCGCCCTCCCAGTAGGTGTAGCCGGCGTCCCAGTAACCGCTGACATAGCCGATGTCGCTTTGCAGCCACTTCTTGTCCCAGTCGAACGACATACCAATGCGGTAGGTCATGTCGCCCTGGCTGGTAACGCCCACGGCGCCGGACACCTGCGCGGCCTGTGCCATGCCAGCGCCGGCAAGCGCCAGCACGGCAACGGCCAGCGATGCTGCGAGACGGGTTTTCATCTACGACTCTCCTGATGGTCTACACGGCAAGCGGGGGCTGTAGCCCCTCGATTAAACGGTGACCGGTTCATCGCGACCGGTCACACGAGGTAATACTTTTCTGATTATTGTCCGATAATCAGAAAGTTGGAAGTGAATTGCCATTATTGCTCATAGACCGTTGCGGTGTGAGGCGCTACCAGACCGCGAGCGCCGTGCAGACGTGCGGACTAGACGTAGATTAGTAGTTGTAAATCATTGGCTTGCATTCTTTTCTTCAAGCAGATTCACGAACATGCTCAAGCTGCGTGATACTGTGCCACGTCGCCACACCAGCCAGGTTTTCAGGTAGCGGAAGTCTTCCGACATGGGCCAGGCACTGACCGTGCTGCAGCCCGGCATGTTGTCGAGCATGCTGCGCGGCAGCATGGCCAGGCCGGCCCCGGCGCTGACGCAGGCGAGCATGCCGTGGTACGACTCCATTTCATGGATCTTGCCGGGAACCGCCTGGTCTTGGACGAACCAGTTTTCGAAGTGATGCCGGTACGAACAGTTGGCCCGGAACGCGTAGATGTTTTCACCGTTGACGTCCTGGGCGCGGGTCACCGGGGCATGATTGAGCGGTGCGATGACCATCATCTCTTCCTCGAACACCGGGATGCCCTCCAGCGTGGGGTGCAACACCGGGCCATCGACGAACGCAGCCACCAGCCGGCCAGACAACACCCCCTCGAGCATGGTCCCTGAAGGGCCGGTGGACAGGTCCAGGTCCACCTTGGGGTAGCGCTGGTTGTAGGCCGCCAGCAAGGCCGGGATGCGCACGGCTGCGGTGCTTTCCAGCGAGCCCAGGGCGAAGGTGCCTTGCGGGTCTTCACCGGCCACGGTCAGGCGGGCCTCGTGCACCAGGTCGAGAATGCGCCGGGTGTATTCCAGGAAGTTCCAACCCGCGGGTGACAGGCGCAAGCGGCTTTTCTCGCGGATGAACAGTTCCACACCCAGGTCTTCTTCCAGCTGCTTGATGCGCGTGGTCAGGTTGGAAGGCACCCGATGGATATGCTGCGCGGCAGCGCTGATGCTGCCCTGCTCTGCCACGGCCTTGAAGATCTCCAGTTGCACCAGGTCCACAGCCTTTCTCCAAACGTGAATGTTTCGCTCATTATTATTCAGTTTTCATTAAAGCCATAGCCCACTAGTCTGGCTCCACTGTTCAATAACGACGAGAGTGCCCTGCCATGAGTGCGATCAGCAGCCTGACCCACGCCATCTCCCTCGACCCGTACACCGGCGAGCAGATCGGCGCCTACCCGTTCGACACCGACGCCGCACTGGAAGCGGCGCTGCAGCGTGCCAAGGCCGGCTACCGCCAGTGGCGCCAAGTGTCGCTGGGTCAGCGCAGCGAGTACCTGCTCGCCTTGGCCAGCACCCTTGAAGCCAAGGCCGAGGCCTTCGCGCAGATGATCAGCCGTGAAATCGGCAAGCCCATCGCCCAGGCCCGCGGCGAAGTCGCCAAGTGCGTTGGCCTGTGCCGCTGGTATGCCCAGCATGGCCCCGCGATGCTGGCCGCCGAGCCTACCCAGGTCGAAAAGGCCCGCATCGAATACCGCCCGCTGGGCCCGATCCTGGCGGTAATGCCCTGGAACTTCCCGGTTTGGCAGGTACTGCGCGGCGCCGTACCGGCGATCCTGGCCGGCAATACCTACGTGCTCAAGCACGCGCCGAACGTAATGGGCAGCGCCTACTTGCTGGGCGAACTGTTCAAGGATGCCGGCGTGCCGCAAGGCGTTTTCGAAGTGTTGAACGTGACCCCGGAGGGTGTCACCCGCGCCATCAATGACCCGCGCATTGCCGCAGTGACCCTGACCGGTAGCGTGCGTGCCGGCATGGCGATCGGTGCCCAGGCCGGGGCCGCACTGAAAAAATGCGTGCTCGAACTCGGCGGTTCCGACCCGTTCATCGTCCTGGCTGACGCCGACCTGGACGCCGCCGTCCAGGCTGCCGTCATCGGTCGCTACCAGAACACCGGCCAGGTCTGCGCAGCGGCCAAGCGCATGATCGTGGAAGCAAGCATTGCCGACGCGTTCACCCGCAAGTTCGTCGAGGCAACCCGGCAGCTGAACATGGGCAACCCGCTGCAGGACGACACCTACATCGGCCCCATGGCCCGCTACGACCTGCGCGACGAGCTGGATGGCCAGGTACAGGCGACGCTGGCCGAGGGTGCCACCCTGCTGCTGGGCGGCCACAAGGTCGAAGGCGTTGCCAACTTCTATGCCCCGACCGTGTTCGCCAATGTGACCCCGGACATGACAGCATTCAAGCAAGAGCTGTTCGGCCCGGTGGCGGCGATCATCACGGCCCGTGACGCCGAGCATGCCGTGGAGCTTGCCAACGACAGCGAGTTCGGCCTGGCGGCGACCATCTACACCGCCGACTATGCGCTGGCCGAGCGCATGACTGCCGCGTTGGATACCGGTGGCGTGTTCGTCAATGGTTACTGCGCATCCGACCCCCGCGTGGCGTTCGGCGGCGTGAAGAAAAGCGGCTTCGGGCGCGAGCTGTCGCACTTTGGTGTGCGGGAGTTCACCAATGCCCAGACCGTGTGGCTGGACCGTAACTGAGTCCAGTGAAGCAGGGGCTGCATTGCAGCCTCTGCCAACCTCAATCGCGCACCTGGTCCTTGACCCAGTCCAGCATCCCCCCCGGCACGATCAGCTCATGCCGCGCCCGTGAACAGGCGGTGTACAAGCCTGCCAGCAGGCGCGCCCGTTCATTGCGGTTACCGGCCACCTGCGGCGTGACCATCAGCTCGGGCGACACCATCACCCGGGCAAACTCCATGTTCTTCACATCCCTTACCCGCCCGAGGAACAGCTTTGGCGCCTTGGTCCAGCGGTAACGGCTCTTGGCCTGGGCAAAGTGCTGCGGGGTGTAGCCCTTGCGCAGCAGGTTGGCCACCGCGACGAATGCCTTGTCCTCACCCTTGTCCTGCTCCAGCGCCTGCCAGCTGGCATAGCGGAACAGCATCGGGTGACGAGGCCGGGTGCCATGGCGGTACAGCTCGATGCAATCCTCCACGAACAGTTCGAAGTCCTTGCGCGCGCTTTGCAGCAGCACGAACGGCACGCCCTGGTGCGTCAGGCGCTGGAACCAGCCAAACAGCCCCCACTCGTCATCGACGATCAACGCGGTGGGCTGTTCCGGCACCGTGACCGCATCGAAGAAGCTGACCCGGGTGTAGTGCTCGGCGCTCCCACTGAAGGCCGCCTGGATCGATGCCGGGTGCGCCTGTATCAGCGGGTTGAGCACGTTGTCCATCGCCGGCCCTGCGCGCAGCGAGTGGTCGATGCAGCGCTGGCGGATGAAGCTGCCATGGTGCGCACTGAGGCCGTTCAGGTTCTGCAGTTCGTCACCGAGGGCGATGACCGCTTGCGGGCTGCGGTCAAGTACGGCAAGCATCGGTGCCGACAACTCGTGCGCCTCGTCGACGATGACATGGGTGTAGCCGCTGTCAATCACCAGGCCGGTCAGCGCCAGCAGCTTTACCCGGTGGTAGTCGCGTACCGGCAACTGGATTTCCCGCGCTGACGGGCGAATCAGCTCCTGCCAGTACAGCCGTGCCTTTTCCAGCAACACTTCCTGGTCCAGCGGCGATGTGCCCGGCCCGGCCCAGGGCAGGTGGTGCAACTGCACCTGCGCGTCGGCACTGTGGCAAAACGCCCGCACCGCGCGGATGCACAAGGCGACCACGTCGCGCGCGGCAAGCGGGCCAATGTCGGGGATGGCCAGCCAGCGCACCACCTGCGCCTCTTGCGGGCGCCACGAGCGCTTGGTGCGGTAAGGGTCGCGCAGGCGCCAGCCGTTGCTGGTGAGGTCGCGGTTCAACAGCTCGTCGGCCAACTGGCCGAAGGTCAGCGCGGTGTAGGCAGCGGCATCCTTGACCCGCGCCTGCAGCGCACGCAACTGGCCCTCGGTCAAGGCCAGCAACAAGGTGCGCTGCGGCTCCAGCAACCGGGCGAACTGGTGGATCAGAAAGGTCTTGCCGGTACCGGCAAAGCCCTGCACGGCGACCGATTCGTCGATACCGCCCAGAAATTCACGCAACAGCCGGTTCTGCTGGTCGCTGAGCATCAGGTCGCTGGCCAGCGCCGGCAGGTGCACGGGGTGCAGCGGCGTGGCGCGCTGGCGATAGCGGTCGGCGAACTGGAAATTCCACTGCCCCTCGTCGTCCTGCAGTTCATCTGCGCTGTACGCCACTTCACCACTGAGCAGCGCAATGCCGTTTTCGCCCAGCATGCCCAGGCCCATGGCGAAGGCTTCACGGTCGAAGTGCTGCGCCACCTGCCCCTGGAAGCGCCCAGGCGCGGCACGTTCAACGTCGTTGGCGATCCGCACGATCTCGGCAAAGCGGCGTTCCTGAGCATCGGCGGAGGCAGTCGCCGGCTGGCGAGGCAGGTTTTGCACGAACAACACCGCAGCGGCCTGAAGCAGGCTGGCGCTGCTGAAGAAGTCGGTAAGGGGAACACTGGCGAGGCTGTCAGCCTGGTCACTGGGCAAAGGCAGGTAGAACATCGGCACCTCGGGTCGAAACAGGCTGGCACGATAGCAATTTTCGGCGCCGGCTGCTGCACTTGCGGGCCGGCGGTTCAGCGCTTGACGCGCTTGAGTGTCTCGCTCGGAAACTCCTTGAACAATTGCCGGTAACTCTCTGAAAACCTTCCCAAATGCCAGAACGACCAACGCATCGCCACTTCCGCCACGGTCACGCCACCGCCCCGCAACAGATCGCGCCGCGCCCCATTGAGCCGGCGCAACCGCAACCAGTGCGCGGGCGGCATGCCGGTGTAGGCCTTGAAAGCCTGCTGCAACTGGCGCAGCGACACGCCCGCCACCGCCGCCAGTTCCACCAGGTTCAAGGTTTCTTCCGGGCAGTCAGCCGCCCACTCGCTGACCCGGTGCATGATCGCCCGCTCCTCGTCCCGCCGGCCCATGGCCATGCCCTGCAAGCGCTGGCAGGCATTGTCGAGGATGAACAGGCAGTCCTCGAGCAACTGCTCCGCCAACGCCTGCCCCTGCAACGGGCACCCTGCCTCGCCCAGGCGGGTCAGGGTGGCACTGAGCCAACTGCCGAACAATGCATTCTGGCCACTGCCCAGCGGCACCATGAACAAACCGTCGAGCCTGCGAGGGTCCAGGCCGTGGCTGGCGAGAAACGCCTGGTCGAACACGACGGCCACTTCCTGGTAATTCTCTGGCGTAATCCAGATGTTGCGGCTCTGTTCATTGAGCAGGTAAAGGCTGTTCTCGCTCTGGTCGAAGCAGAACGCCAGTGACCCGCTCGGCGCCCGGAAGAACTGCTCTACCCGGGTGTTGAGGCGTTCTTCGTAGACCTGCACGCCGTCAAGCCCCAGGCAGCGCAACTGGCCGCTGAAATGGCCCGGCGACATCTGCCGGTACTGCTGCTGCCAACCGGGGGTGATGCGAACCTGCTCGGACACATCCGAGGTGTGGAAAGCTTGTACCTGCAAGGCGTTGGGCGTTGTCACGCTTTGTCCTGATTGCACTCTTTTGGTGCATTGAATGCCGAAGAAAGTGGATAGATGGCGATGGGCTGCCGAGCCCAAGATAGCCTCCAGCGTGTCACCTGGGAAGCGCGATGCCCTTGAAGCTGTGCAACGGCTTTGGCGGGTGCAGCGCCTCCCACATAAAAAAACCAACCAAGAGGTCTGTATGAACGCCCCCTTCGATCAGCTCTCCACCTGGCTGAAAGAACACCGGATCACCGAAGTAGAATGCGTGATCAGCGACCTGACCGGCATCGCCCGCGGCAAGATCGCACCGACCGCCAAGTTTCTTCACGAACGTGGCATGCGCTTGCCCGAGAGCGTGCTGCTGCAAACGGTCACCGGCGACTACGTTGACGACGATATCTATTACAACCTGCTCGATGCGGCTGACATCGACATGGTCTGCCGCCCCGACCCGAGCGCTGTGTACCAGATCCCGTGGGCCATCGAACCTACCGCGATCGTGATCCACGATACCTTCGACAAGCAAGGCAACCCCATCGAGCTGTCGCCGCGCAACGTGCTGAAGAAAGTGCTCAAGCTTTACGCTGACAAGGGCTGGCAACCCATTGTCGCGCCAGAGATGGAGTTCTACCTGACCAAGCGCTGCGAAGACCCGGACCTGCCACTGCAAGTGCCGCTGGGGCGTTCCGGCCGGGCCGAAAGCGGCCGGCAGTCGTTCTCGATCGATGCCGCCAACGAATTCGACCCGCTGTTCGAGGACGTGTATGACTGGTGTGAAATCCAGGGCCTGGACCTGGACACGCTGATCCACGAAGACGGCCCGGCGCAGATGGAGATCAACTTCCGCCACGGCGACGCGCTGGACCTGGCCGACCAGATCACCGTGTTCAAGCGCACCATGCGTGAGGCTGCGCTCAAGCACAACGTGGCTGCGACGTTCATGGCCAAGCCGATCACCGACGAGCCGGGCAGTGCCATGCACCTGCACCAGAGCGTGGTCGACATCGCCACCGGCAAGCCGATCTTCGCCAACGACGACGGCAGCATGAGCCCGTTGTTCCTGCACCACATTGGTGGGTTGCAGAAGTACATCCCCAAGCTGCTGCCGATGTTCGCCCCCAACGTCAATTCGTTCCGCCGCTTCCTGCCGGACACCTCGGCACCGGTCAACGTCGAGTGGGGTGAAGAAAACCGCACCGCCGGTTTGCGCGTCCCCACCTCCAGCCCGGAAGCGATGCGCGTGGAAAACCGCCTGCCCGGCGCGGATGCCAACCCTTACCTGGCGATCGCTGCCAGCCTGCTGTGCGGCTACCTGGGCATGGTCGAGCAGATCGACCCGAGCGCCCCGGTGCAGGGCCGCGCCTACGAGCGGCGCAACCTGCGCCTGCCCATCACCATCGAAGATGCGCTGCAGCACATGGAAGACTGCGAGACCGTGCAGCAGTACCTGGGCAAGCAGTTCGTGCAGGGCTATGTGGCGGTCAAACGGGCCGAGCACGAGAACTACAAGCGCGTGATCAGCTCGTGGGAGCGCGAGTTCCTGATGCTAAGCGTCTGAGCCGCCCTGGGGGCTGTGCAGCCCCCACCACACCTGAACTCGTAGAACAAAACCAACGAGGTGTTCCCATGCGTCATCTGCAAGCCCTGATCCCCGCGGCATTCACCCTGCTGTTCGCCACCACCAGCCACGCCACGCCCACTGTGAGCGTGTACAACTGGACCGACTACATCGGTGACACCACCCTGGCCGACTTCCAGGCCAGCAGCGGCATCAAGGTGGTTTATGACGTGTTCGACTCCAACGAAACCCTCGAAGGCAAGCTGCTGGCGGGGCGCACCGGCTACGACGTGGTAGTGCCCTCCAACCATTTTCTGGCCCGCCAGGCCCAGGCCGGTGCATTCTTGCCGCTGGACCGCAGCAAACTGCCGAACTGGAAGCACCTGGACCCCAAGCTGCTCAAGCAGCTTGAGCAGAACGACCCGGGCAACCAGTATGCGGTGCCCTACCTGTGGGGCACCAATGGCATCGGCTATAACGTGGAAAAGGTCAAGGCTGCATTGGGCGTAGACCGCATCGATTCCTGGGCGGTGCTGTTCGAGCCCGAGAACCTGAAAAAGCTCAAGCAGTGCGGCGTGGCCTTCATGGACTCGCCCGATGAACTGTTCCCCGCCGTGCTCAACTACCTGGGCATGGACCCGCGTAGCGAAAAGCCGGCCGACTACGCCAAGGCCGAGGCGCGCTTGCTCGAGCTGCGCCCGTACATCACCTATTTCCACTCGTCCAAGTATGTTTCCGACCTTGCCAACGGGAATATCTGCGTAGCGTTCGGTTATTCCGGTGACGTGTTCCAGGCGGCCAACCGCGCCGTGGAAGCGAAGAACGGGGTGAAGGTCGCCTACAGCATTCCCAAGGAAGGCAGCAACCTGTGGTTCGACCTGCTGGCCATTCCGAAGGATGCGAACAACCCGGAGCAGGCGCTGGCCTTCATCAACTACCTGCTCGACCCCAAGGTGATCGCCAAGGTCAGTGCCACGGTCGGCTATGCCAACGCCAACCCGGACGCCAAGGCCTACATGGATGCCGCGCTGGTGGACAATCCCGAGATCTACCCCCCCCAGGAGGTACTGGACAAGCTGTACATTTCCAGTACCCCCAGCCCGAAGATCATGCGCGTCATGACCCGCTCCTGGAGCAAGATCAAGTCCAACCGCTGAGCCGAGACCCTCTATGTCATTCAATACCCAACACACCGCTTCGTACTATGCAGCCACTGCGCGCGATGCGGCCCCCTACCCCAGCCTCGACGCTGACCTGAGCGCTGATGTGTGTGTGGTCGGGGGTGGGCTGACCGGGGTCAATACGGCGCTGGAGCTGGCCGAGCGTGGTCTGTCGGTGGTGCTGCTGGAGGGGCGGCGCATCGGCTGGGGTGCCAGTGGCCGCAACGGCGGCCAGCTGATTCGCGGCATCGGCCATGATGTCAGCGGTTTTGCCCGGCATGTCGGCCAGGATGGCGTGCGCTACCTCAAGCAGGCCGGCATCGACTCGGTGGCGCTGGTCGCCGCGCGCATCGCCCGCTACGACATTGCCTGTGACCTGCGCTGGGGCTTTTGCGAACTGGCCAACACGCCCGCGCAGTTCGACGCCTTTAAGGGTGAACTGCAAGACCTGGCAGCGCTAGGTTACCGCCACGAAACACGGCTGGTCGCAAGCGGGCAGCTGCATGAGATCGTCGCCAGCGACCGGTACGCCGGCGGCCTGGTGGACATGGGTTCAGGGCACCTGCACCCGCTCGACCTGGTTCAGGGCGAGGCCCGCGCCGCCCATACCCTGGGCGTGCGCATTTTCGAGCAAAGCCCGGTGCTGCGTATCGAGCATGGGCCCAGCGTTACCGTGCATACGGCCCACGGCAGCGTGCGCGCGGGCCGCCTGGTGCTGGGCTGCAACGCCCACCTGGACGACCTGGAACCGCGGCTGAGTGGCAAGGTGCTGCCAGCCGGCAGTTACGTGGTGGCCACCGAACCGCTGCCCGAAACACTGGCGAGCCGCTTGATCCCGCAGAACATGGCACTGTGCGACCAGAAAGTCGGCCTGGATTACTACCGCCTCACCGCTGATCGCCGCCTGTTGTTCGGCGGCGCCTGCCACTATTCCGGCCGCGACCCCAAGGACATCGCCGGCTATATGCGGCCGAAGGTGCTGAAGGTATTCCCGCAACTGGCCGATGTGCGCATCGACTACCAGTGGGGTGGCATGATCGGCATCACCGCCAACCGCTTTCCCCAGGTCGGGCGCTTGAGCCAACACCCCAACGTGTATTACGCCCAGGGCTATTCCGGGCACGGGCTGAACGTGACTCACTGGACAGCCAAGCTGCTGGCGGAAAGCATCGCCCTGGGCCACAGCCACGGCCTGGATGTGTTCAGTGCAGTGCCGCATCTGACGTTCCCCGGTGGCAAGGCACTGCGCTCGCCACTGCTGGCGCTGGGGATGTTGTGGTACCGGTTACGTGAGGTGTTGGGCTAGTAATGTGTGGGTGTTATTTGGCAAAAGATATGCATCGCCTGGGAAATCGAGCGCCGCCCGCGCGGCGCATCGCGAGCTGCGCTCGCTCCTACGCTTGTTTCGGGCCAGTAACCCCTGTGCCAGGTGCGCGCGACCGCCTTGTTTGTACGGCGCGACATTGAGGCATGCGCCAAGGCGTTCGCGCGCAAATCCCACAGGCATAATTGGCCCGAAACAAACGTAGGAGCGAGCGCAGCTCGCGAAGCGCCGCGCGGGCGGCGCTCGATCTCCCAGGCGCTGCACATCTTGTGTCAAACACGCGTCAGCCCTCATACGATCCCTACGGGAGCTGGGCTTGAACGGCGATGAACTGCAAAGCAGCCCCCTACCCCCCGCAGTAGCTCAACATTCAACGAATGCAACCGCCAGGCCCCCGCGCGAGGTTTCCTTGTAGTTGGCATGCATGTCCGCCCCGGTATCACGCAAGGTGCGGATTACCCGGTCGAGCGAAATGAAATGCTCGCCATCGCCCCGCAGTGCCATTTGCACCGCATTGATCGCTTTCACGGCAGCGATGGCATTGCGTTCGATGCAAGGCACTTGCACCAGGCCACCGACCGGGTCGCAGGTCAGCCCAAGGTTGTGTTCCAGGGCAATTTCGGCAGCGTTTTCCAATTGCGCCGGTGTCGCGCCCAGCAATTGGGCCAGGCCGGCGGCCGCCATCGAGCAGGCAGACCCGACCTCCCCCTGGCAGCCGACCTCGGCGCCGGAAATGGAGGCGTTCTTTTTGCACAGGATGCCAACCGCAGCCGCGGCAAGCAGGAAGTCCACGACATCCGCGTCGCAGGCACCAGGGTTGAACTTCATGTAGTAGTGCAGTACCGCCGGGATGATACCGGCTGCACCGTTGGTAGGCGCAGTGACCATGCGCCCGCCAGCGGCGTTCTCTTCGTTGACCGCCAGGGCGTACAGGTTGACCCACTCCATGGCGCCGAGCGTCGACCCGATCACATTAGGCTTGCCCAGTTCCTGCAAGCTACGGTACAGCCGCGCCGCACGGCGTTTGACGTGCAAACCGCCGGGCAGAATGCCCTCGTTGCGCAGGCCGTTGTCCACGCACTCGCGCATCGCGGCCCAAATGCGCAGCAGGCCGTCGCGCACCTCGGCTTCCGGGCGCCAGGCGCACTCGTTGGCCATCATCAGTTGCGCCACACTCAAGCCGTGGGCCTGGCACAGCTTCAGCAACTGGGCACCACTGCCGAACTCGTAGGGCAGCACGGCGGCGTTCTCTGCAGTTTTCGGCGCATCGACTTCGGCCTGTTCGACGATGAACCCACCGCCTACCGAATAATAGGCCTGGCACAACAGGCTATCCTGCCCGTGCATGGCTTCTACGCGCATGGCGTTGGGGTGGTACGGCAGGTTTTCGTCGAGCAGCAGCATGTCTTGCGCATACTCGAACGCCACGGGGTGGCTGCCGTCCAGCATCAGGCAGTGTTCCTGCAGCACCTGACCGATGCGCGATTCGATGGTGGCCGGGTCGATACGGTCTGGCCATTGCCCCATCAAGCCCAACAGGCAGGCACGGTCGGTGGCATGACCAACGCCGGTCGCCGACAGTGAGCCATACAGGCGCACTTCAACGCGCGTCACCCGCCCCAGCAAGCCCTGCTCGCGCAGGGCCTGGGCAAAGGTCGCAGCCGCGCGCATCGGGCCGACGGTGTGGGAGCTGGACGGGCCGATGCCGATTTTGAAAAGGTCGAAAACACTGATAGCCATACTAATGCCTGACCATGCGCTGATCGGTAGCCAGTGCACGGGTATCTGGAGAAATTGGGCGCTGCTGCGATTTTGCGCGATACTGACGCTGTGCGATTGAAATGACCAACGAAACTTCCTAAGCAAGGCTTTAGCAGGACTAAACGATGCGACGCCAACTCAACGGCCAGATGTTTGTTTGGCTGCACGTTTTTGCCTGCGCCGCCAGGCACCTGTCCTTTACCCGCTGTGCAGAGGAACTGCACATCACCCCCGGGGCGGTCAGCCAACAGATGCGCCAGCTGGAAGAGCGCCTGGGTTACCGGCTGTTTCTGCGCCGGGCACGGGGCGTGGAACTGAGCGCCGAAGGCCAGCGACTGGCGCAGACCGTGACCGACGCCTACGGCAGCATCGAGGCAGAGCTGCTGCGCCTGGATGCCGGCGAGATTCGTGGCACGTTGCGGGTGCGCTCCATCCCCTCGTTCCTGGCCAAGTGGCTGACGCCGCGCTTGCCACGTTTCCAGCAGCGCTACCCGGACATCGAACTGCGCCTGGTGGCCGAAGACAGTGCCCAGGCCTTGACCCCGGGCGACTTCGACCTGGCCATCGACCTCAACGACGGCAGCTACCCGGGCATGCTCTCCACGCCGCTGCTGGACGAGCAGATCTTTCCCGTATGCGCGCCCTCACTGCTGCGTGGGCGCCCCCCGCTGCACGGGCCGGCCGACCTGGTGCACTACCCGCTGCTGCACGACATCACCGCCTGGCGTGGCAGTTCGGAATATGCCGAATGGGAGTTCTACCTGGACGGGATCGGCGCCGCTGGGTTGGACGTACGCCGTGGGCACACCTTCAACCGCAACCACCTGACCATCGAAGCGGCGATTGCCGGTATCGGTGTGGCCATTGCCCGGCGCACGCTACTCAACGATGAACTGGAACGCGGTGCGCTGATCGTGCCGTTTGGCGTACCGATCGCCAACCACAAACGCTATGTGGTGCATTACCCGCCCGGCGGGTTGACCCAGCCGGGCGCGCGGGCGGTACATGACTGGCTGGTGGAAGAAGCACGGGGGTTTCGCGAGTTGCA
The DNA here is from genome assembly GCF_003205245.1 of Pseudomonas sp. MB-090624. Classification (NCBI taxonomy): domain Bacteria; kingdom Pseudomonadati; phylum Pseudomonadota; class Gammaproteobacteria; order Pseudomonadales; family Pseudomonadaceae; genus Pseudomonas; species Pseudomonas sp. MB-090624. The sequence goes on from NZ_QJRK01000016.1 coordinate 72,161, forward strand.
CCCGTTGAATACCGCATGAAGCCTGTTCTGCAACCGGCCGCATGACAGTCAATAGGCCTGTTTACCGGTGAACGCATTCAACGTGCGTACCAGAATCACGAAATCCAGCCACAACGACCAGTTGTTGATGTACTCGATGTCGGAGTCCACCCGCTGAATCATCTGTTCGATGTCCTTGGTCTCGCCGCGGAACCCCCGCACCTGGGCCAGGCCGGTCATGCCCGGCTTGATGTTGTGGCGAGCGAAGTAATCCACGATGTCCTGGGAATACAAGGTGTCGTGCTGCAAGGCATGCGGCCGTGGCCCGACCAGCGACATTTCGCCGGTCAGCACATTGAACAGCTGCGGCAGTTCATCGAGGCTGGTACGGCGGATGAAGGCCCCTACCCGGGTCAACCGCGGATCGTTCTTCTGGGCTTGCTGCACCACACCACCTTCGGGCTGGTGCACATGCATGCTTCTGAATTTCCAGATACGAAACGCCTCACCCGTCCAGCCGGTACGCTCCTGGCGGAAAAACACCGGGCCGCGGCTGTCGAGCTTGATGGCCAGGGCAACGGCCAGCAATACCGGCGACGCACACAGCAGGATCAGCGCGGCCAGCACCCGGTCCTCGAGGTTTTTCAGGAACAGGCTCATGCCTGTGAGCGGGGTTTCCGACAAGGTCAGCACCGGAATGCCGGCAATTTCCCGCACACTGTGGTTGATCAGGCGCAACGAGAAGATATCCGGTACCCAGTTCACCGCGATGCACTTGTCGAGCAGCTTGAAGTACACGTCGTTGATCACTTCCGAGCCGCCCAGCGGGGTCACCAGGTAGACCGTGCGGATGCCGTGGCGGGCGACCAGTTCGTCAAGCTCGGCAATATGCCCGAGCACCGGCAGGCGCTGTTTGCCCTCGGCGCCCTCGCCTGCTTGCGGTTCAACCTTGTCGACCAGTACACACCCCAGCACCCGCTCGCCAAACCACGGGTTGCTGCTGATTTTCTGGTAAAGGAAGTTGGCCAGGTCACCATTGCCAATGATCAGGGCATTGTCCAGGCGTGCATGTGCGGTGAAACGCTTCTGCAGCTCACGCACGGCGAAGTGCAGGAACAGCTGGGCGAAGTAACCGATGACGAACAGTTGGCCAACCAGCAGCCGGGAGTAGGTTTCGCTCTGCTTGGTCAGGAACGCCATGACCACCAGAAAGCAGAACGTGGCCGACCAGGCCTTGAACAGGCGGAAGGCCTTGATCGAAAGCCCGACGTTGGTCCGGTAGATTGCGTAATGATCATAAATGACCGCCAGTGCGCCGATCAGCAACAGCAGCATGATCACGTAATCGGAGGTGATGTAGCCGAACTGGTCATAGATCAGGTACCAGGCGATACCCGTCACGGCAATGCCGTCGAGGCCGGCCTGGATGGCGTTGCTGACACTGCTTCGGCGCTGGAGTAAGGAACGACTGCTTCTGGGTTCGAAAACCATTTCAGACCTCATCAATTGGAGCGTGGCAAGTGCCTTACAGCCAACAACCAGTCTTGAATCACAGCCATGCAGCGCCGCACGCGGCGAAGCGCACAGCGTCCAAACCATTGATATCACTGTAGCAGCCAGCTGCCGCAGGCGGGCCCGGAATACGTGCTGCCACAGCTTTTGGCCGATTCACAGCGTGCGCCTGGCCGCAGCGCTCGCCCGCCGATACAGCAACGTGCGCAGCAGAAACAGCGGGTTGCCCACCACGTAGCGCATGAACAGGCGCCTGGGCTCACGCCACAGCCGATACAGCCACTCGCCGCCAACCGCCCGCAGCCAGCCGGGGGCGCGGCTGACCTTGCCGCCGAGAAAGTCCAGGATCGCCCCGCCACACACGATCAGGCAGGGGCCGCTGATGCCGGCCAACTGTGCGGCGACCGCTTCCTGCTTGGGCATGCCCATGCCCAGCACGATCAGTTCGGGTTGATGCTCGCGCGCCAGTTGCAAGTAGGTATCGACAGTGGCAAAGCCGTCGTGAACCGACACCGGCGCCACGCCGAAGGTGTCGGCGCAGTGCTGCACCGCCTGGTGCAGGTAGGGTTGCCGCGTGCCCCAGAAGGCCACCTTGCGCCCCCGGTACGCCGCCAGCAGCCTGGGAATGAAATCGGTACCGTTCATGTTCAGGCCGGGCTCCAGGCCCAGGCGGCGGTAAAGGATCGCCATGCCGGAGCCATCGCGCAGCAACACATCGGCTGCCGACAGTGCCTGGCAATAAGCCCCGTCGCGCACCACCAGGTTCATTGCGTGGGCATTGACGAACCCCAGCACCGTCGCTTTGCTCGGGGTTGTCAGGTGCTCAAGCAGGCGCTGCACGGCGTTTTCGTCGGCGACCACATGCAGCTGCCCGACCAGGCGCCCCCAGCGTTGCTGCCATTGCCGCTGGCTCATCAGTCGTCATCCCGTTTAGAGCGCACCCATTCGACCTGGCGCTTGATCAGAAAGCCCAGGTAGAGGGGGATTTTCCTGGCTGCGTAGAACGGTGCGTACAGCAACACAGAGAACGGGATCAGCTCCCGACAGAAGCGCGCCCAGGCCACCACCACCGCCACGCCGAGCAACCCCAGCCCCAACAGGGCGAACCCTGCAGGGGCCGCCAGCCCGGTTACCAAGTAAAGCAGCCAGGTCAGCAGGTTGAACCCCAGCAGCGCCAACACCAGCAACGCCAAGGGTGATACCACCAGGTCCAGGGTCATCGCCGCGAGGGCACCATTGCGCTGGGTGATGGCAGCCAGCGCCCGCTTGGGCCCATCGGTCAGCATCAACCCCAGGTGGCCGTGCTCCCAGCGCGTACGCTGGCTGTTGAGGCCTTGCGGGCTGAGCGGGAACTGGCTGGTCACCAAGGCTTCGGGGCAGAACAGCGGTGGCTTGCCTTGTTGGCAAAGATCCAGCCCGAGTTTCACATCCTCGACCAGATGGCCATTGGCGAGGTTGACCTGGCGCAGGTCGTGCCAGCCGAAGGCCATACCGGCGCCCATCAGCTGGCAAGGCAAGCCCAACCGCGCCCAGCCACGCGGGCGAACCAGGTTCTTCACCCGCCAGGCAAATTCGGCGACCTGCACTTTCAGCCCGGCACCTGCAGGTGCCCGCATCAGGTACAGCGCCTGCACCGGGCGCGCCGTTTCACGGCAACGCCGAGCCAGGATATCGATAGCGCCCTCGCCGACCTGGCAATCGGCATCCACCACGATCACCACCTCAGGGGGCAGGCGCGCCAGATGGCGCACGCCGAAGTCCAGGGCATAGCCTTTGCCGCGCAACTGGGCGTCATACCGCTCCACCACTTCGGCCCCCGCTTCGCGGGCCAGCTGCGCCGTGGTGTCGGAACAGTTGTCGGCCACTACCAGCAAGCGGTCACCCTCGAGCAGTTGCGGCACGATGCTCGCCAGGCTGGCCTGGATGATCGAGGCCTCGTTGTGCGCCGGCACCAACACCGCAAGCGTTGGCCGCGCCGTGGTGCACGGTGGCGGCCTGCGTGCGGGCAGGCAAGCCAGCAATACCTGCAGCGAAAACACCAACACCGGCACCAGGACGATGACCGTCAGCAGGCCCAGCAACCACGCTAATACACTTATCATGCGAATGCCTTGAAGTAGCCGGCCAGCCTGGCCGCCTCGGTGTCGATGTCGTGCCGTTGCAGTACCCGTTCGTAGGCCGCCTGGCCCATGCGCTGCAACACCTCGGCAGGTTGCGCCAGGCACTCGGCCATGGCCGCTGCCAGCTCGTCCACCGCGCCTGCGGGGAACAGCCAGCCGTTCTCGCCGGGCCTGACCAGTTCCGGGATCCCGGCAACAAACGTGGTCAGCACCGGGCGGCGCAAGGCCATGGCCTCCATGATCACCACCGGCAGGCCCTCGGCAAAGCTGGGCAATACCAGAGCGCGGGCAGCGAGGATCTCGTCGCGCACCTGTGCACTGCTGATCCAGCCAGTAATGCGTACGTGCTGCTGCAGGCCGTGGCGGGCAATCAAGGCCTCGATCTGCTCGCGCATTTCACCGTCACCGGCCAGCACCAACTCAAAAGCCTGCGACTGGGCCGCCAGCCGGCGCGCGGCCTCCAGCAGCAACAACTGGCCTTTCTGCTCACACAGGCGCCCAACGCACACCAGGCGTGGCGCCGCGGGCGCCTCTACCGCAGGCACCGCATGGAACGCGCGCTCCAGCCCACAATGCACCACCTTGACCTTGGCCCAGTGCTCGTGGGCCACCCAGCGCAACAGCTGGCTGCGCCCATACGAGCTGACCGCCGCGACAAAAGCGGCGCGCCGGACCTTTTCCCCCAGGTGCAGGAACTGCGGCTTGTCGAACTCTTCGGGGCCGTGCACGGTGAAACTGTAGGCCGGCCCGCCCAGCATGTTGGCCAGCATGACCACTTCGGTAGAGTTGGTGCCAAAGTGCGCGTGCACGTGCTGCGCCTGCCCTGCCTGCAGCCACTGCAGCACCTGGCAGGCTTCGGCCAGATACACCAGGTGGTAGGGCCAGGCGCGGTCCGCCCGGCGGCCAAGCCGTAGTGCCAGCCACAGCGCCCGGCCAAAGCGCCGCGGCTGCGCGCGCAATACCTGCCACATGGGCCGCAACAGCTGCTTCAGCCCGCCTTGCAGCACGTAGCGGGTCTTGCCCCGCTCGGCCACGTCCTCGGCATCCTGCACCTCGGCGTCCCAGCCGCGCAGTGCCAGGCGCTGCACCTCTACCCCTTGGCGCTCCAGCGCCAGGATCTCGCGGCGGATAAAACTGTGGCTGACCTTCGGGTACTGATTGATGAAATAAGCAATGCGCATATGAACCCAGATCCAAACCCGCTTGATGACCAACCGCCCCAGGCAACCTTTACTTCAGGCTGTCGACTACCGGCGGCCTGCCTACTGCCGATGCACTCACAGCAAATGCATCCCCCTGTGTTCCTTGTAGTCCATGGTTGGCACCATTGCTTGGCAAAGCTGCTTGCAAGCGGGTGAATACATCGTCGAGCAATGCCTGGCGACGGCGATACATCGCCCGTTTCTTTGCCGGAATGTCGGCCTCGGCACGCTGCGCCGGCGCCAATGGCAGGCTGTAGAAATCGGCATGCTCCGAAGCGCTGGCACCATGCTCCTGCCAGATAGCATCGTAGTTGGCCGCCAGCTCCTGGCCCTTGTCACGGCCAAAATAAGCGTGGCGGTGATGCCGGCTGGCATCGTTCACGGCGTACAACCGGGCGACCCCCAACGTTCTGGCCAGGCACTTCAACGCCTCCAGCAGCAAGCTGCGCGGGCGCAACCCCTTGAAGTCTTTGGTCAGGTCGCGGTAGATGGCCAGCGAGGTGTCGCTGTCGATGCCTTTATGGATGCCCTGCACTGCGCCGATGTACAAACCAATGCCGGCCGGCCCCTGGCACAGGGTGAACGCCAGGGACGCCACACGCAGGTCACCCTGGAACAGGTTGAGCACCAGCTCGCCTTCGCGCTTGAACCAGATCGGCCGGTCGAGCACCAGGCAGCAGCCCGGCGAGTAGCTACCCAGGTCACACAGGGCAAGGCTGTCGTCCCGGCCCAACAGCAACAGCCCAGGAAAATGCCGGGCCACCAGCTCGAAGTGCGAGGCCACTGCATCGAGGCGTTGCGGCGCCTGCCAGTGCTGGCTGATATAGGGCCATTGCACGACACCGATGCAGTCAACGCCCAGCCGCTGCAACCCCGGCTGGCCCAGCGCCGCGGTCAGGCGCTGCATGAAGGTGTCCAGCTGCGGCCAATGCCTGGCCATCTGCAGGCTCAGCTTGTACTTGTTGTGCAATGCCCGCAACGAGTAACCGGGTTGCAGGGTAAACACGCTTTTCACGAGGGTGCCGAGCATCATGGGCCTCTCTCACTTGTACTCGATCAAAGCCGCTTTGCCAGCCGCCAGGCGGTGGCGCAGGAACTTCAGCTGGCCGAGCATTTCGGGGAACTTGCCCAGTACCAGAAAAACGGCCTGCAGCCAGTTTTCGCGCGGCGACCTGTTGCCCCGCTGCGCCAGGCGCATGGCCTGCAACGGGTAGATCAACAACAACCCCAAGCCCCAGCCGCCCACCAGCAGGCAGGCCAGCACGATCGACACGGGAATGCCCAGGCCCCACACCCAGGCCCGGCGCGACTCGCGCAACCAGTGCCGCTCGGGAGGCTGCCCGTGCAGATAGGCGCCCTCGGCGTAGGCATGCCCGGCACGCAGGCTGCGCCGCCACCATTGGCTGAACCGGGTCATGTCGGCGTCGTGCAAGGTCATCTCGGCATCCAGGCGCCAGATTTTCCAGCCCTTGGCGCGCAAGCGCACGCACAGCTCCGGCTCTTCCCCGGCGATCAGGTCAGGGCGAAAACCGCTCACGGCGACGAAAGCGTCTACCCGCATCAACGCGTCACCGCCGCAGGCCTTGGCCTCGCCGATCGGGGTGTCCCATTCCAGGTCGCACAACAGGTTGTACACCGAGCGCTGCGCGAAGCGTTCGCGGCGCCGGCCACACACCACCGCCACCGCGGGGTGTGCGGCCAGAAACGCCTGGGCGGTGGCCAGCCAGCAGGCATCCACTTCGCAGTCGCCATCGACGAACTGCACCCAGTGCATGGCGGGCAGCAACCGCTGCAACACGGCAAAGCCTTCGTTACGCGCCCTTGCCGCGGTGAACGGGGTGCCCATGTCCAACGCCAGCACCTCGACGCCCAGGGCAGCGGCCAGTTGTTGCGAACCGTCGCTGGAGCCCGAGTCTACATACACGACCTTGTCGGCCCCATGGGCCAGCGAGCGCAGGCAGCGCTGCAAACGCTGGCCCTCGTTGCGGCCAATGACCACCACGCCGGTCTGCATCGCCAAGGGCCTCACTCGACCGCCGCCGGGGCGACCAGGTGCCGGGCCTTGATGACTGCCGGTACGCCGACAGCCAGGGAGTTATCTGGCACATCCACCAGCACCACGGCATTGGCACCAATGATCACGTTGTTGCCAATGCGAATGCTGCCCAGTATCTTGGCGCCCGTACCTATATCGACGTTGTTGCCGAACACCGGGGCGATGGGCTCGTCGACATTTTTCAGGCCCACCACCACGCCATTGCGGATGCGACAGTCGTCGCCGAACCGGGCGTAGCCGCTGACCACGATGCCACCGAAATGGTCGATGACGAAATTGCGGCCGATCACCGCCTCGCAAGGCAATTCCACCCCGGTGATGATCTGCACGAATTTGAACAGCACCTTGTACACCAGTGAGCACAGCTTGCGCAGCAGCGCCGGGCGCACGCCGTAGCGCCAGCGGCCGAAGCGGTACACCAGCAATACCCAGAAGCCCTGGGCGCCCCAGTCGCCACCATGGGCCCGCAGGTCGGCGCGAATATTCTCGAACATGACGGTAGCTACCTTGTCGGTTGGCTGGCGTAACGGGTCTGCAACAGCAGTGACCAGGTCGCCCGGCAATGACGCCAGCAGGCCTGTATCGCGCCCCGGCCGCGTCGTTTCAACAGCGCTTTGAGTGCCAGCACCAGGTCGCCCACGGTCACCAGCAGCATATGCAACGCCAGCCCAGCCAAGCCATGGTGCTTGCGGAAATACAGCAGCTCGCTCTCGATCTGGTAGGCGGAAATCTGCCGGCTGGCAGCTTCCAGCTCGGTGACTGACTTGGAGCTTTCACCCCCTATGTGGACCACCGTGGTATGTGGGTAGAACACCACTTTCCAGCCGGCCTGCTTGACCCGCTTGCAGTGGTCGACTTCCTCGTAATAAAGAAAGTAGCGCGGATCGAACAGGCCTACCTGGTCCAGCACTTCGCGGCGTACCAGGTAGAAGCACCCGGGCAACCAGTCGCATTCGCGGACCGAAGCGTGGTCCCAGTCCATGTCGTCGACCATTTTCAGCCCAGGGAACAGGCGCCCCAGGCCGGTACGCCCGACGAAGACGTTCAGCGGCGTGGGAAAATAGCGGCAGCTGGGTTGCAGGTCACCCTCACGGCCTTCGAGGCGTACCCCCAGCACACCGCAGTCCGGGTGGGCATCCATGTAGTCGAGGGTTTTTTGCAGGGAATCGGCAGCCACGAACGCATCGGTGTTCAGCAACAATGCATACTTGCCTTGCAGGTGGGCCAGCAACTGGTTGTTGGCGCGGCCAAAACCCACGTTCTGCTTGTTGCTCAGCAACACTGCTTCCGGGCAAACCTCGGCCATGCGCTGCAGCGAGTCGTCGACGGAGGCATTGTCCACCACCAGGTAACTGGCCAGGTGTTCGCTGCCTGCGCGGCGCAAGGCATCGAACATTGGCTGCAGCAACCCGGCGGTGTTGAAATTGACCACCATCACGTCGACCGGTTTGCTAGCCATTATTGCCATCCCCGAAGAAGTACTGGCGCCTCTGCGCCATCAGTTGCGGCTCAACCGTGGGGTCGTAGGCGCCGTCGCGCTGTTTGATCAGGTCGATCCACGGGTAGGCTTCGCAGCGTGCCTCGACCCGTTTGACCAGCGCCTCGGTGGTGCAGATGAACACGGCCGGGTTGCCGCCGTAGACGGTGCCCGGTGGCACGTCCTTGGTGACCACCGCCCCTGCCGCGACGATGGACTCGGGGCCGATGGTCACCCGCGGCATGATGATCGCACCGTGGCCGATGAAGCAGTTGTCCTTGATGTCGATGAAACCGACCGAATCAAGGTGCTTGCCAAACCGGTGTTCGATCAGCAAGACCACCCCGTCGTGGCCGATCAACGTGCAGTCGGACAACCCCACGCTGTTGCCGATACGCACCAGTGACGGGTCGAGGAACTTGCAGCCGGCATTGACGAAGAAATTGTCGCCTACCGAGTGAAAGTTGCCCCAGCGTTTGAGGTAGGCGCCCCACTCCAGCCCCGACGGCCTGCAGAACCGGCGGTAGAACGTGCCTCCGCGCCCGGTTGCATGTGCGTAATGTGCCACTGCCTTGCGTATCCATCCCATCATCCTTCCTGGCCTCGCGATCAATACGGCTCGAATGCCCTGAGGCGATGCGGTCTCGTTCTTCTAGATGCTGACCACTACGCACTCAACCTGTGTACAACATGGTTCACGCGGCGGCGCCGCTTTCCGTCCTCATTTTCGCGTCAAGGTGGTCGGCCAGCCGCACGGCGAACTGCAACAGCGGCATGGTCGGGTTGGAGGCGCCGCCCTTGGCAAAAATACTGCTGCCGGCGACATACAGGTTTTGCGTGCCGAATAACCGGCAGTTGCCGTCCACGACGCCCGTTTGCGCTGACGCGGCCATGCGCGTGGTGCCCATGTGGTGGGCATGGGGCGCCATTTTCAGCGGTATCGAAGTGTCATAGACAAACTCGTTGAGTTTGACGAAGCCCAGGCCCGTGTCAGCGAACTGCTTGGCCAGCTCGGTACCGATGCACTTGATGGTGTGGCGGTCATCGGCACTGAGCACCCAGTTCACGCTGACCTTCGGCACCCCCAGCGCGTCGTGCTCGTCGAGCAGCGAAATGCGGCTGTGCAGGTTGGGGAACTGCTCGATCATGGTACTGATCACGCCGTCACCGGGGCAGCTGAACTTGGCCACGAACTCGATCTTGCTGGAAATCCCCATGTCGCAGGCCAGGTTCTCGAGAAAATGCTTGACCTCGGCAGTGCGGCCATAGGTTTGCACATCGGCCAACAGGGCTGTGGTGACGTTGCCTTTGCCGGCCTGGTATTCGGCGAGGAAGGCATCGGTGGTGTAGTACTGGCGCGGCTCCGGGTCTTGCCCGGACTTGAGGATGAAGGTGCCCATCTCGATGTTCAGGTGCTCCATGAAGCACGCGCCAACCAGGCCTTCCTTGTTGACCACCCCCGCAGCCACCAGGGACTGGCTGTTCAGCAGCTGTCGGGCATTCTCGATGGCCCCCGTGGCCAGGATGAAGTTGCGGGCCACCAGACGCTGGCGATTGCGCTGGTAGTCCGACAGCACCACCGCCGCCAGGTGGCCGGATGCCTGGTCGAATTCCAGGTCCACGCAGTTGCAATTGATGAACAGGTCCAGGCCCTTGGTCTGCTCCAGCGCCGTGGCGTATTTCTGGGCAAAGCGGGTCGGGGTGCTGAGCAGGAAACGGTCAGCTTCGAAGTCGCCACCCTCGAGCGCGGTGTTCAGTGCCCGAAAATCCGCCCCGGCGGGCAGGTCGACGATATCCATGGCCACCGGCAGGTAGGGCTCGATCTCCGCATAGGCAATCGGCCAACCCGGCAACTCACCCGGTGGGGCCACGGCGAAGTCGGAAGCCGTGAAGGGCCGACACCGGCCGGCCCAATGGTTGGATGTGCCGCCCAGGTAACGTAGGCGGGTTTCCTCGGCATACAGCTCCAGGCCGGTCGAGGGGCAGGCGTACAGGGCTTGCGAATGCGGGGCGTACTCACGCCCCCCACCTTCGGCCAGCAACACGTTCCAGCCGGCTGCCGCCAGGCGCAGGCCAAGGGTGATCCCCGCAGGGCCAGCCCCGATGATGCAGAAATCGTAGTTGTCGCGCAGCGTTTTCTGCTGCTCATAGTCCTGGATCATGCTGGCTGGTTCCGAAAATAGCGGGACGGCAGTACCCAGCCGTTGATCACCACGAACCCTGGTTCCTCAACCGGTTTGCCAGCAAACACCGCCGTGGCGCCGAACGCCGCGCTGCCCACGCCCAGCAGCACGCAACTCTGGAGAAAGCCTCTACGACCCAACTGCGCAGTACAAAAAGTGAGCTTCCCCATGATCCTGTGACCTGTCCCCATGAAAGTTACACCCAGCACGCAGCCCTACAGCCAGTTGAAGAAGGCCGTGAGCAACACCCCGCACAGCGCCCCCACCAGCAGCATCGGTAGCACCACCAGCTCACGTTTGAGGCTGAAGATGCCCAGCTTGCGATTGACATGAACAACCAGTACCAGCGTCGGCACCGTGTGCAGGGCCACCCCCCAGATCGCCCATTGCACACCTCCCAGCGCCAGCAACAGCGGCAGGAGCCCCCACAGCGAAACCAGGCGGATGATGTTGTCCATGGCCTGGTACTTGGTGAGGCCCAACGCAATCCATACCTGATGAGCCAAGGTATAGCGCAATACGATGAAGGACAGCGAAAGAATCGCCAGCATTTGGCCAGCTTCCTGGTAGCGATCATCGTACATCCAGCCAATCAGCAGCGGGCTGGCTGTGAGGAAGCCCCCGCAAATGAACAGCACCAGCAGGTCGACCAGCAAACGGAAGCGGTAATACAGGGTCTTCAGCCGCGCTTTGTCGTCGGCCCTGGCCGCCTCGCTGAACGCTGGCAGCGCCACGGCGCCGACGATCTTCATCAGCGCCGTCTGAACCGCGCCAAGGATGAGCACGGCAATGGAGTACACCCCCAATTGCGCCGCCGACATGCTGGCGCCAAACCAGATACGGTCACCGTACATGGCCAGTACCCCGACCATCGACGACAACAGGATCCAGCGGCCGAACACGATCAGTTCGGTGAGTGCCGTACGGTCCCAGCGCAAGTGGTTGCGCGGGCCCTCCAGCGCGGTGTGGCCCAGCACAGTCCAGGCCACCGCCGAGACCAGGCCCGCGATGACCAGGGCCCAGATCGAGTGGGTCAGCACGCCCAGTACCAGCATCACCACCAGCCCGGCCAGTTGCGACGCCAGGTCGACCAGCACCACGCGCTTCTGCTGGAAGGTACGCACCGCAACATCGATCTTGGTGGATTGGAAGCCCCATATCAGCGCCGACAGGCCGGTAACCGCCAGCACCATCGGCAGCACAGGGGCGGCATAGGTGGAGTCTGCCGGCCACAACTGCTGGTACTGCGCCACCCAGGCCGCCAGGGCCAGCAGCAGCGTCAGGGCGAACAGCACGAAGCCGCGGATGATCTGCACGGTCCACGCCGTATTGAGAAAGTCCGGGTCGTCGCCACGGTGGCTCTGGATGATGTTCTGGCGCAGGCCAACATCGGACAGCAGATGCAGGAGGACCGAAACGGTGGTGGCGATGACCATGACGCCGAACATTTCCGGCAGCAACAGCCGCGCCATGATGAGGTTGCCGCCAAGGCGCATGACCTGTGAAGCCACCTGCGAGACCAGGTTCCACGACCCAGCCCGCATGGCCCGCTTGCGCAGGCTCGCGGAGGCTGACACATCAATCGACGGCATGAATTCATTCTCTGACTGATTGGCTAAAAGTCACTATAGTTTCAATTAGCCACGATGCTAGTGCCCTGGCCCGCAACTCAGCGCCTCACTGCCTGGCGGCGTCTTGGGAGCCCGGCCGGCGTTGCCACTCGCCCGAAGACAGTGTAGTTCCGCGACAGGGCAGCCGCCGTTTGCCCACCGAAGGAAAGGTGCACATAGCCGATGCCTGAACATTTTCGTGCGTTGATCGTAATCCTGTTTCTGGCGAGCGTGGTCTTCCTGTTGGCGCGGCGGCCGGCCACCGACCTGATTCCGCTCAGCGATTACAAGCGCCGGCGCAATTTGTGGTTCCTGCTTACCGTGCTGGCGTTCGTCTCGCACAGCTTTTGGCTGTACCTGGGCGCGGGTGCGGCCATCCTGTTGCTGGCACGGCGCCGCGAGCACAACCCCATGGCGCTGTTCTACATGCTGTTGTTCCTGATCCCGCCGGCCTCGGTGCAAGTGCCGGGGTTCGGCGTTGTCAATTACCTGGTCGACCTGAACCACATTCGCCTGCTGACGCTGTGCGTGCTGCTGCCGGCTGCGCTGGAGCTGCGCCGGCACCCCGACAGCGTGCGCTTTGGGCGCACCTGGGCCGACCGGCTGCTGGCCGCCGGGCTGGTGCTGATGAGCGTGCTTTACCTGCGCGAGACCACCCTGACCGATACCTTGCGCCAGGCCCTGTACCTGTATGTCGACGTATTCCTGCCGTACTACGTGGCCAGCCGTGGCCTGCGCCAGCTCAGCGACTTCAAGGACGCGATGCTGGCGTTCGTGCTCACCTCCTTCGTCATGGCCCTGATCGCGGTTGCCGAATACGTGCGCCACTGGTTGCTGTACAGCGCCTTGGTCGACGCCATGGGCGTGCCTTGGAGCATGTCCGGCTACCTGAGCCGTGGCGGCGCCCTGCGCGCCAGTGTCACCACCGGCCAGGCGATCGCACTGGGCTATGTGATGAGCGTGGCGATCGGCTTGTTCCTGTTCGTGCAGGGTTACGTGCAGCGGCCCTTGCACAGGGCCATGGGCGCCCTGCTGCTGGCGGCCGGCCTGTTCGCGCCGTTGTCCCGTGGGCCGTGGATTGGCGCAGTGGTCATCGTGGTGGTGTTCATCGCGCTGGGCAAAGGTGCGGTCAGGCGCCTGGCGCTGCTGGGGGCGGCCGGCATGCTAACGCTGCCGTTGCTGACGGTGGTGCCGGGCGGTGACAAGGTGCTGGACCTGCTGCCCTACATCGGCAATATCGAAAAGGAAAACATCACCTACCGCGAGCGGCTGATGGACAACTCGTGGATCGTCATCCAGCGCAATCCGCTGTTCGGCTCGTTCGACTTCCGCAACACCCCGGAAATGCAGGCGATGATCCAGGGTGAAGGCATCATCGACATCGTCAACACCTACATCAACCTGGCACTGCGCGTGGGGCTGGTCGGGCTTGGCCTGTTCGTGGCGTTCTTTGCCGTGGTGCTGCACGGTATCCGCAAGGCGATGCGCAGCTTCCCGGACAAGGACGACGAACGACGACAGCTCGGCCGCGTGTTGCTGGCAACGCTGATCGGCATTCTGGTGATCATCTTCACCGTCAGCAGCATCACCTTCATCCCCGTGGTGTACTGGTCGATCGCCGGTCTGGGCGTGGCCTATACCCAGATGGTGCGGCGGCTGCATGCCAGCCCCGCGGTGGCACTGGCCGAACCCGACCTCCAACCCAGGTAATGTTCATGAATGCGCTCGCCCTGCGTGGTTTCATCCGCCTTTCGGCCTTCGCCAGCCTGGCCTTGCTGCCATTGCCGGGCTGGGCGTCTGCCTGGCAGGTCAGTGTCGACGAGCACACTGGCCTGCCCACCGTAAGCCGTGGTGGCGGCCCAGTGATGAAAGCCAAGTTCGATTTCTGGGCCGCCAACTGGAGCTGGACCGGCTTCTACACCGACCTCAAGGTCAACGGGCCGTACCACTACACCCTGCTGGGCAAGAACAAGGAACTGGACTTCGACCTGGCCGCGGATATCCGCAAGGAGCAGGCGCAAACGCTGAGCTGGACCTTCGACCTCGATGCACACAGCCGCAAGGCCGGGGTGATGGGGGGCGGCATGGTGTTCCAGTTCGACCCTGCGCAGGTCACCGGGGCCATGGGCGCCCCGCAATTGCTGCCAGGCAACCGCGGCTGGTGGTGGGGCAACGCCGAGCAGGGCCGGCGCATCGAAATGCGCTTCGAGCCCCCCTTGGCCAAAGTGTATTTCGAGCGTGGCAACCCGTCTGAGCTGCGCGCGTTTCTGTACCAGGACCCGATCACTGCCGGCAAGCAACAGCTCAAGGCCGTGCTCAACCTGACCGGGGACATCGAGCTCGCACCCACCGCCACCGAACGCTTCGGCCTGGCCGACGCGGCCAGCTGGCCAGACGACCAGTTGGACTGGCGCAGCGCGCCGGTAGACTTGTCGTTCCTCAATGCAGCAGAAAAACCCGCTGGCAAGCGTGGCTTCGTCAAGGCGGTCGGCGAGCAACTGGTGTTTGCCGACAACACCGCCGTGCGGTTCTGGGGCACCAACCTGTCGGCCTATGCGTTGTTCAAAAGCCCCGACGAGGAGATCCGCCAGCAGGCCAAACGCTTGTCGGCCCTGGGTTTCAACCTGGTCCGCCTGCATCATCACGATTCACCCTGGGTCAGCCCCAATGTGTTTGGCGACGGTACCTTGGTGCGCGACACCCAGCAGCTCAGCGCCGAATCGCTGCGCAAGCTGGACCTGTGGATCAAAGCACTCAAGGACGAGGGCATCTACATCTGGCTGGACATGCATGTGCAGCGGGCGCTCACTGCCAACGACAATATCGAAGACTTCGACGAACTGGCCAAAGGCGAAGCGCGCATCGACCTGAAGGGCTACGCCTACGTCAACCGCAGTATCCAGCAGGCAATGAAGCGCTTCGCCGAACAGTACCTGACCCACGTCAACCCATACACGGGGCTGGCCTACAAAGACGACCCGGCCATTGCTGCAGTGCTGATCACCAACGAGAACGACCTGACTCAGCACTACGGCAATGCCCTGATGCCGAACAAGGATGTGCCGCGCCACAGCGAACGCTACATGGCTGCCGCCAAGGCCTTCGCCAAACAGTACGACCTGCCCGCCGACCTGACTTGGCGTGCCTGGGAGCATGGGCCATCGAAGCTGTTCCTCAACGACCTGGAGCAGCGCTTCAATGCCGACATGATCGCCCACCTGCGCAGCGTGGGCGTAAAAGTGCCGATCGCCACCACCAGCACCTGGGGCGGCAACGGCCTGAGTGCGCTGCCGGCACTGAGTGTTGGCGATGTGATCGACGCCCATAGCTATGGGGACATGGGTCAACTGGAGAAAAACCCGCTGACCAGCGACGGCATGATCGACTGGATCGGCGCCGCCCAGGTGGTCGGCAAGCCACTGACGGTCACCGAGTGGAACGCCGAGCCGTTCCCGCTGCCAGACCGTCACTCGCTGCCACTGTACGTAGCCGCTACCGCCAGCCACCAAGGCTGGGACGCCCTGCTGCAATATGCCTACAGCCAACAGGCGTTCAACCCGGGTTGGCGCACGGCAGACAACTGGCACGCCTACAATGACCCTGGCATGCTCGCCACCCTGCCCGCTGCCGCCCTGCTCTACCGCCGCGGCGATGTGAAGCCGGCCACTACCGACTATGTGTTCGCCCCGACGGCAGCCACCCTGTACAACCAGGAAATCACCCCGCGCAATTCGCCACTGCTGCGTACTGCCATGGAAAAGGGCCGCTTGCAGATCGCCCTGCCGCAAACGCCGCAACTGCCCTGGCTGAAACCTGCTGCCATCCCAAGCGGCGCGCACGTGCTGCAAGACCCCGATGAATCGCTGTTACCAGCGGATGCCAGCGAATCGACCACCGACACGGGCGAGCTCAGGCGTAACTGGCAACAAGGCCTTTACACCATCGACACGCCGCTCACCCAGGCTGCCACCGGCTGGCTGGGGGGGCGTTCGATCAGCCTGGGCGCTGTGCAGGTGCAGGCGACTACGCCCTATGCCAGTGTCGTGGTGCAGAGCCTGGACGACAAACCGCTGGGGCAGTCGCGGGACATGCTGGTGTCGCTGGGCACCCGGGCCATGCCCAAGCCCGATGACAAGACACCATTCAATGTCGAGCCGCTGGAAGGCCGCCTGACCATCCAGGCGCCAGCCGGCCTGAAGCTGTACGCCCGCGATGCGCAGGCGCAGTTGAAGGCGCTGCCTGTGGCCTACGACAACGGGCACTACACCCTGACCTTCGACGGCAGCTACATGTCCAACTGGCTGTTCTTGAAATAGGGCACATGGCCATCTACGCTCGATTCACTGCGTCGCTAAAACAGCAGGTCACAGGGGGTGCGCATGAAATGCCTGGTTGTCGGTGGCGCCGGCTACATTGGCTCACACATGGTCAAGCACCTGCAGGGCGCCGGCCATGAGGTGGTGGTGGCGGACCTGGTTTCACCTGGCCCCGGGGTTCAATGGGCCAAGCTCGACATTGCCGACGAAGCCGCACTGGATGTGTTGTTCGGCGTTGTGCATTTCGACGCGGTGTTTCACTTTGCCTCGTTCATTCAAGTGGGTGAATCGGTCAGCGCACCCGGCAAGTATTACCAGAACAATGTGGCTGCCACCCTTGCGCTGCTGCAGGCCATGGTCAACGCCGGCATCAAGTACCTGGTGTTTTCGTCGAGCGCTGCGGTGTACGGCAACCCGCTGTATGTGCCTATTGACGAAGCGCATGGCAAGCAGCCAATCAACCCCTATGGCTTGAGCAAATGGATGGTCGAGCAGATTCTCGAGGACTTCGACCGCGCCTATGGTTTGAAGTCGGTTTGCCTGCGTTACTTCAACGCTGCCGGTGCCGACCCCGAGGGCCAGTTGGGTGAGCGGCATGAGCCGGAAACCCACCTGATCCCGTTGATCCTGCAAGCGGCATCTAGGCGGCGCGAAGCGGTCACGGTATTTGGCCGCGACTACGACACCCCGGACGGCACCTGTATTCGCGATTATGTGCATGTGTCGGACCTGGCCACGGCGCATGCGTTGGCGGTGGACTACCTGCTGGCGGGTGGGGAGCGTACTGCGTTCAACCTGGGCAATGGCCTCGGCTTTTCGGTGCAGCAGGTGATCGATACGGCGCGTGAGGTAACCGGGCGACAGATCGACACCCTTGATGCCCCCCGCCGCGCCGGCGACCCGCCGCGGTTGGTGGCCGATGCCAGCAGAGCGTTGCAAGTGCTGGGCTGGCGGCCGGAGTTCGCCGCGTTGGAGCAGATCGTCCGGCATGCATGGCAGTGGGAGTTGCAGTACCCCTGGGCCATACGCCAGGGGCGGTAGCCGTGAACAACACGGGCCGCATTTCCTCCACAGTCGTCGCTAGCCACAGCGACACCGCCCGTTGAGGATCAACTGTCTTTCTGAAAATTTGAAAAGCCTGCGCTATTCATTGTGGGAGCGGGCTTGCCCGCGAAGCAGGCGACGCGGTGTCTGGCACCGGCTGCGCCGGTGTTCGCGGGCAAGCCCGCTCCCACAGTAATTTGTGGGCGCGGGTTCACCCGCGGTAACTTAGCGTCGCCTCAGTAATAGGTACGCGGCTGTTCGTCAGCCTTGTTCAACACCGTACCAATCAGGTTCACCCCTGCCAGGTGGTGCAGGCAGTCCTCGATTTCTTTCTTGTTGTTCATGCCATTGGCCACCACCAGCAATACACAATCGAACTTGGGTATGACGGTGATCGCGTCGTCGGAGCTCAGCAACGGCGGCAGGTCGAAAATGCAGATGCGCGACTCGTAGCGGTTGCGCAACTCGCCAATCAGGTTACTCACCTTGGGCGATGACAACACCTCGGTCGACAACGGCACCGGCACCCGGGTCGGCAGCACCACGAAGCGCGGCAAGGTCGGGTTGACCAGGCAGTCCTGCAGTGGCGACTTGTCGTTCAGGAACTCATTCAGTGCATGCTCCATCGGCAGCCCCAATGTGCTCCCCACCTTGGGCCGGCGCAGGTCGAAGTCCACCAGCAAGGCGGTCTTGGTGGTGTGGTGGGCAATACTCATGGCCAGGTTGACCGCCAACACGGTTTTGCCTGCCTCCGGCGTGGGCGAGGTGATGGCCAGGGTGCGCCAGCCGTTCTCGTCCATCAGCCGCAGCACCTGGGTACGCAACAGGTCGATCGGCCCGTTCATGTTCGAGTTCTTGTTGAACGCCACAATGCGGTTGCGCTCCAGGTGGTCTGGATGCAGTGGCACCACCTTGGTGTTGACGTAGTCGAACTGCCCCGGCACCTCCGCCAGCGCCGTGCCAGGGGCCGGCGACAGCGGCTGAGGGGTACCCGGTGTGACCTGATGAATAGTGTTGCCAACAGCCGGCTTGGTCCTGTCCATCACTGCATTCCCTATACGAACCGCGACATGACTTTGTACAGCAGCACATCCAGTGGCATGTAGTACACGTGCACCAGCACTATCATGATAGCCGCCAGCGCCAAGGCCGCCACGATCAAGCGGATACGCCAGCGTTTGCGCCTGGCCACATCGGCCCGCGTCTCGATATACGGCAGTGCCACCAACACCCGTTTGCCCAGCAGGTTCTCCAGAGCACCAACGCCCCGTACCCGCTGGTTGAGCATTTCCAGCAACATGACCAGCGCGCCGCCACCGGCCGGCGCCAGAACCAGCCCCAGCGCGGCGATCTTCTTGCGGTTAGGCTTGATCGGCTTCTCGGGCAACAGGGGCGGCTCCAGCAGCACAAAGCGCTCGGCTTTGTTTTCCTGCTCCAGGCTTTCGGTGATTTTCGCGCTCATTTCCTTGGCGCGGATTTCTTCGTATTTCTTGCGTGCGTTGTCGTGGTCACGCATCAGGGTGACCAAGCCACGCTCGACCTGCGGCGCCTCCAGGATCTCGGCTTCATAGCCTTCCATTTTTCGGGTCAGCTCGCGCTTTTGCTCGGCCAGCGAAGCGATGCGTTCCTGGGCGGCGCTCATTTTGGCACGCACCCGGGCAACATCCAGGCTGACCGAAGACGCAGTGCTGGTGCGACCACCACTGGCCTCCAGCGCCTGAATCTTGCGTTTGACCGCCACTACATCGGGGTGGGCTTCCTTGTAACGGGTCAACAGCCGGGCGTACTCTGCCTTCAGGCTTGGCAGGTCCTGGGCCTGGTCGGCAGCGGCAGGGCGCGCGCCATCGGCTGCCTTGGTCGCCAGGCCGGCATTGGCCGCCGACAGTTCGAGCTCCAGGTAACGCAACTCTTCCTGCGCCGCCTTGTAGTCCCGGTCGACCTCACGGAACTCCAGCTCCGAACGCGACAGCATGTTCATGCGCAGCGTCTGGTGCTCGGGCAGTGCATTGGCATGTGCCTGCTTGAAATCGGCCAGCTGGTTTTCCAGGCTGGCCAGCTCAGCGCCCAGCTTGTTGGCTTCCTGGGTGAGAAACTCGGTGGTTTCGTTGGCCCGCTCGGTACGCTGCTTGAGGTTTTCGTTGAGGAACAGCGATACCAGCTCATCGGCGACCTGCTTGGCCACTTGCGGCTGCTTGTGCTCGAACGACACGTTGAAGGCCACGGTCGCCTCGCCCCTGCCGCGCACGAACGTGGTAAGGGTCTCGACCACGATGGCGTTGCGCATCTGGTCGATTTTGTCGCTTTCGCCAAGACGCTTGTCGGCGAACAGGTCGTACTTGTCGATGATGCGCAGCAGGTTCTCGCGGGTCATGACACGCTGGCGGATCACCTCGATGCGTTCATCGGCAAAACTGGTGTTGTTGGTTGATACCAGCTCGGGCGAAATCTGCTGTGACTCCACCAGGATAGTGCCGGTCGACTGGTAGATCGGCGGCACCATCAAGGCCACCGCCACGGTTGCGGCCAGAATGACTACGGCACTCACCCCTAGCACCAGGGCTCGGTCCTTGATTATGGCGATGTAATCTCTGAGGGATAGCTCGTAGTCAGACTTCATGGGGCCACCTGCCTGAAGTTCAGATGTCGGGGTACCTGTACGTCAACGTCAAACCCACGATGGTTGCGGTTGCATCCGGTACGTGGTCCTGCTGGCGTTCCTTGTACATCAGCGACAGGCGCAGGTCCCAATACGGCGAGAACTCTCGGCTGGCCCATACGCTGTACGTTTGCAGTGTGTTCGGTGACTGCCCTTTGCTGTCTTGCCAGGCAGCGTCTGCGCCCACCCGCGTCAGCTCGGTAACGGCATAGCTCCACACCCCGCGTACCTGGTCCAGCTCGGCGAAGCCGCCTTCGGCACTGGCCACCGTGCTGCGTTCGGCGGTGAAGCTGGCATCGGCCCGCACACCGGTATAGAGCAACGCCACCCCACCCTCCCCGCGTCGGCCGCCTTCATCGCCCGACACCTGGTTGACACCAATGTGGGCATCGGCACTCAGGCCATCGGCCAGTTGGTACTTGATGCCCACAGCCGGGGTGTAACTGTTGGAAGCGGTGGCGGTCAGGTCCTGCTCGGGCTCGTAGCGCCGCGCGCCGAAGCGGGTATACACATCGGCCCGCTCGCTCCAGGCATAGGTCCAGGTAAACACGTTGGCCAGTTCGTTGTAACCCGTCAGCGTGCTGACGTCATACCGGGCACGGCTGTAGGTGGTTTCGTTGCTCAAGGTACTGCGCTCGGTAACCGCCTGGCTCCAGTTGCCGGTCAGGGTGTAGAGCTTCTGCGTGCCATCGGTGGTGATCACCCCGGTATCCAGCACAGTGCCCGACAGCGTCGAGCTTTCGTTGTAGCGTGCCACCAGGCCAAAACGCCCGCGCTCGGTGGTGCGCTGCCAGCCCAGGCTGATGTCAGGGTCCTCGCGGTTATCGACTACGTTGGTGTCGGACGAGCGCAACACATTCATGCCCAGCCCCAGTCTCAGTTCGTCACGGTCGAAGGTGCCGATCAGGGTGTAATCGGGCGCGATGATCGTGCGCGTGATGCCCTTCTCGCCCGACGTCAGCAACAATGGGTTGCTGTCGTACTCGACGGATGTCGGCACCACCACCGTAGACTGCCAATTTGCCGCCAGGGCCGATTCCGTAAACGGCAAAACCAAGATTGCCGTTGCAATGCTAGTTGTTCTGAGAAGTGGCATTAAATTTTCTTATTGAAGGCAAGATCAAGGAACGACCAGCGTGTCGCCAGCCTGAAGTTGGATGTTGGTGGACATATCGCGCCCAGACACCAGGTCCTTATATCGCACGGGCAAGATCTTTTGGGAAGCGCCTGCGCCACGAACTACCTTGATCTCGCTTTCGTCGGCAAACTTGTCCAGGCCACCCGACATGCTCAGCGCCTGCAACACGGCGGTCGGCCCGGCCATTTGCACCGGCCCCGGCTTGATCACTTTGCCTTGGACATAGACAAGGTTGCCGGCGATGCTCTTGACGACAACGCTGACATTCGGGTCGGGAAGGTATTTTTCAAGTTTGGCAGCCACTTGCTTTTCGACTGCGGTTACATCGAGCCCGGCAACATTGATGCGCCCCGCCAGTGGGAAAGTGATACTGCCATCGGGTAGTACGGTCGCTTCCTGGCGCAAGCTGTCTTCCTGCCAGACCGATACCATCACCACATCGCCAGGGCTGAGCAAATACGCAGAGCTGCCGGTATCGGCGTAACTGGCACTCGACCACACCGTCAACAAGCAGAACGCGGCAAACAATGAACGCATCATGAGGGTCCCTCCGGCCAAATGGCCCGACAAAGAGCACTGTATGAGAACAACGCACCAACTCTCGCTCCGCTTCGCGACCCACCACTGCCGCGACGGCCTCGACCTTCCTGGAGGCCCTTAACTTGACGCTGTGCAGCCTGGGCTGCGGTGCCTGAAACCATGGACCTTCATGGGCTACAGGGAATATAGCAACGGTTGGTGAATTAACAAGCCAACGGCGAAACCCCACCCCGCGAATAGCGGCGAAGGGTGTTCAGATTTTCCGGCGGTTGGCCACCGCCACAAAACCGACAACAGCGAACGCAAAGAACCAGCCAGCCGTTGAAACAGGAATGATACTGTTCTGGCTGATATACGAATCGGCTGCGCGCGCAGCGCCACTCAAGAGCACCAGCAAGAACATCGATTTGATTATCAGAGTCGTGCGCATACGCCCTTCCTTTAAACAGGAAAATCAATGAGTTATTGGCGAGGTAGTGCGGGGTTTGTGTCGCTGTTGAATTGAGCTTATGGGCACAGTGACACTACGTCAATGATCCGACACCATAATAAAATTCAATGGGCGGCAGGCAGATTCGTCAAAAAAACGACATACAGGAAGTGCTGCACCCAGCCAGCTGCTGGATGCCAGCGTTTCACGGATGAGAAAGTGAAAGGTTCAGGCAGGCCTGCAACAGCGCCCTGCCCGGCTCATTCCTCGGCATGGTGAACGACCACCAGCAATTGCGCCGGCTGCGCGCCTACCGAGCGCAGGCGATGCGGGGTTTGCGCGTTGAAATGCAAGGCATCGCCCTGCTCCAGCAGCACCCGCTCGTTCATGAAGTCCACCTCCACCTGGCCCGCGTGCACGAACAGGAACTCTTCGCCCTGGTGCTCCTTGAAGGTCGGGTCGCTAAATTCCGAAGGCGGCTGGATCAGGAACGGTACCAGGCTGCGCTGCCCCACCTGGCTGGTCAACGCCGCATAGCCGGGGCCCTGGCCGTCACCCACCAGCGCCTGGCGCTCGCCGTGGCGCACCAGGCTATAGCGGCTCTGCCCGGCCTGCTCTTCGGCAAACAGTTCCTCGACATTCACGTTCAATGCGCGCGCCAGCTTCAGGGCGGCAGCAATCGACGGCGTGTTGAGGCCACGTTCGACCTTGGACAGGTAGCTTTTGGTCATGCTGGTCTTTTCGGCCAGCATTTCCAGGGTCATTCCCAGTTTCTTGCGCAGCAGTTTCAATCGGATAGACATGTGACGCGTGTTTCCCAGGCCAAGGCAGCCCGGGCATGATACGTGGAGCCGCCGCTCATGGCATCACCGGTGGCACATACTGCAGCGTGGTGCCCAGCGCCCAGAGCAATACCAGCACCAGCGGCACATGCACCAGCAGTTGCACAAAGGAAAAGCCGATCAGGTCGCGTGCCTTGAGCCCCAGCACGCCCAGCAGTGGCAGCATGTAGAACGGGTTGATCAGATTCGGCAAGGCTTCTGCCGCGTTGTAGATCTGCACCGCCCACCCCAGGTGGTATTGCAGGTCGTTGGCCACCAACATCACGTAGGGCGCTTCGATGATCCATTTGCCGCCGCCCGACGGGATGAAGAAGCCCAGCACCGCCGAATACACGCCCATCAGCAAGGCATAGGTGTCGTGGGTGGCGATCTGGGTGAAGAACAACGATATGTGGTGGGCCAGGGTCTGTTCGTCCACGCCCTTCACCTGGGTGAGAATGGCCGCGATCGAACCGTACAGCGGGAACTGGATCAGCACCCCGGTGGTGGTCGGTACCGCGCGCGCCACGGCGTCGAGGAAACTGCGCGGGCGCCAGTGCAACAGGGCACCGAGCATGATGAACAACAGGTTGTAGGTGTTGAGCCCGGAGATGGCGGTAATCGCCGGTTTGGTAGCGAACTCCTGGTACAGCCAGCCGGCGGCCAGGGCGACCAGCAGCAGAATCAGGATGGGGCTGTGCTCCAGCCATTCACCGGGGCGGGTGCGCTGGGGTGCCGGCGGTGCAGTGAAGCTGGGGTCCACGCCACACGCTTCGGCGCTGCGTGCGCTGTTCGGCCCGGGTGCCGTGGCGTAGGCGATGACCAGCGAGACGATGACCAGTGCCGCCAGCATTACCCCAGACTGCCAGAGAAAGATGGTTTCGGTGAACGGGATGACGCCGGTGATCGACAGGATCGAAGGCGGCAAGCTGGCCGGGTTGGCCTGCAGCTGCGCCGCCGACGAAGACAGGCCCAGTGCCCACACAGCGCCCAGGCCCAGGTAGGCGGCCGCACCCGCAGCACGGTAATCCATCTTCAGGTCGGTGCGCCGCGCCAGGGCGCGCACCAGCAAACCACCGAACACCAGCGACAGGCCCCAGTTGAGCAAGGAAGCCAGCATCGAGATCAGAGCCACCCAGCACACGGCCGAGCGGCCATTGCCAGGGATACGCGCCAGGCGGTCGATCAGGCGTGCCGCCGGTGGCGAACTGGCGACCACATAGCCACCGATGACCACGAAAGCCATCTGCATGGTGAACGGAATCAGGCTCCAGAAACCATCGCCAAAGGCCTTGGCGGTGTCGGTCGGCTTGGCCCCCATGGCCAGCGCGCCGATGCACACCAGCAGCACCGCCAAGGCGGCGAATACCCAGGAGTCGGGGAACCAGCGTTCGGCCCAGTTGGAGCAGCGCAAGGCAAAGCGCGCGCTACGGCTGTCTTGAATTTCAGCGGCCACAGTGGCATTCCTTTTATTGGTTTTATGAGGTGAATCAGACAACGCAAAAACCCTGTAGGTACAGGTTGACTCGCGACCATGCCGGTAATGTACCGACACACTCAGGGGTGCAACCTGCGCCTACAGGGTTGGGTGGCGTAACGCCTTAGAACGTCATTTCCTGCACATCATCCGGCACGATGAGTTTGCCGGCAGTCTTCTCGACGATTTCCTCGATGCTCACCCCTGGTGCGGTTTCGCGCAGGATGAACGCACCGTCTTCAATTTCCAGGTAGGCCAGGTCGGTCAGCACCTTGCGGATGCAACCGGCACCGGTCAGCGGCAGGCTGCACTGCGCCAGCAGCTTGGACTCGCCGTCCTTGGACGCGTGGGTCATGGTCACGATGATGTTCTCGGCGCCCGCCACTAGGTCCATGGCGCCGCCCATGCCCTTGACCAGCTTGCCCGGGATCATCCACGAGGCGATATTGCCCTGCACGTCTACCTCGAACGCACCCAGCACGGTCAGGTCGACATGGCCGCCACGAATCATGGCGAACGACTGCGCCGAGTCGAAGATCGAGGCACCCCGGCGGGCGGTGACGGTCTGCTTGCCGGCGTTGATCATGTCGGGGTCGAGGGTGCTTTCGGTGGGAAACTCGCCCATGCCGAGCAGGCCGTTTTCCGATTGCAGCATCACATCCATGTCGGCGGGTACATAGTTGGCCACCAGGGTCGGAATGCCGATACCCAGGTTGACGTAGTAGCCGTCCTTCAGTTCACGGGCGACGCGTTGCGCCATCTGTTCGCGGGTCAGTGCCATGGTCAGGATCTCTTTGTTGTTCTGCTGGAGGCCGCTCAGGCCTTGACGGTGCGCTTTTCGATACGCTTTTCGAAGGTGCCGACGATCACCCGGTCAACATAGATGCCTGGGGTGTGGATCTCGCTCGGCAGCAGCACACCGGGTTCGACGATTTCTTCCACTTCGACCACGGTGATCTTGCCGGCAGTGGCCGCCAGCGGGTTGAAGTTCTGCGCGGTGTTGCGGTACACCACGTTGCCGTAATGGTCGGCCTTCCAGCCCTTGACGATGGCGAAGTCACCGGTGATGGACTCTTCGAGGATGTACTTGCGGCCCTTGAATTCGCGAACCTCCTTGCCTTCGGCAACCGGCGTGCCGTAACCGGTGGCGGTAAAGAACGCCGGGATGCCGGCGCCGCCAGCGCGCATTTTCTCGGCCAGGGTGCCTTGGGGTGTCAGCTCCACTTCCAGTTCACCGCTGAGCAACTGGCGCTCGAATTCGGCGTTTTCGCCCACGTAGGAGGCGATCATCTTGCGGATCTGCCGGTCTTCCAGCAGCACCCCCAGGCCAAAGCCGTCCACCCCGCAGTTGTTGGAGACCACGGTCAGGCCCTTGACGCCACGGCGCTTGATTTCGCTGATGAGGTTCTCCGGAATGCCGCACAGGCCAAAACCACCGGCCAGTACCGTCATGTTGTCGGTCAGCCCGTCGAGGGCCTGTTCGTAGGTTGCAACGCGCTTGTCCAGTCCGGCCATGCTGATCCGCCTTTTGTAGTTGTTGAACCGACGAGGCTGTCGGTGAGCGTGTGTAGCCATCTTCACCGCAAGCGACTGATTTGTTAATTTTGTTTTCATCATCGATTGATAAATTTCGCAAAACAAACGATAGGCCCGTCATGAACGTCAAGCAACTGCGCGCCTTTGTCGCCGTGGCCAAGTACCAGAGCTTCGCCCAGGCCGGTGAACACCTGCATGTATCGCAACCGGCCCTGAGCCTGACCATCAAGGCCCTGGAAGAGAACCTGGGCGGCGCCCTGCTCAGCCGCACCACCCGCAGCGTCAGCCTGACGGCCGAAGGCGAAGTGCTGCTGCCGCTGGCGCGGCGGCTGCTGGCCGACTGGGACGATACCGAAGAGATGCTGCGGCAACGCTTCACCCTGCAACTGGGCCGGGTCTCGGTGGCGGCGATGCCGTCGTTCGCCGGTAACCTGCTGCCCCATTCGCTCAAGGTGTTCCGCCAACGCTACCCCAAGGTCAACGTCACCGTGCACGATGTGATCAACGAACAGGTGCAGGAACTGGTGCGCCACCGCCGAGTCGAACTGGGCATTGGTTTCGAGCCGGACAATACCGACGGCCTGCACTTCCACCCACTGTACATGGACCGTTTTGTCGCAGTGGTGCCCGCTGACTCACCCTTGGCGTTGTTGAAACAGGTCAGTTGGGCGCAACTGATGGCCGAAGATTTCGTGGCCCTGCAGCGGCCGTCGGCTGTGCGGCTGTTGATGGAGCAGAACGTAGCCGCCCAGCACGGCAAACTGGCCGTGGCTTTCGAAAGCCACCAACTGGCTACCATCGGCCGCATGGTTGCCAGCGGCCTGGGCGTTAGCGCGGTGCCGGCCCTGTGCATCAACCAGATGCAGGAACTGGGTGCACGCTGCGTGCCCCTGGTCGAACCCACGGTCGAGCGGCGCATTGGCGTAATTGCCCTGAGCGAGCACAAACTGTCCACCGCAGCCCAGGCGTTGCTTGAAGTTCTACTGTCCAATACACAGCCCCCGGAGGTGACATGCGTTACGTGAAACTGGCAGGCGCGAGCGTGCCGGCCATTGGCCAAGGCACCTGGTACATGGGCGAAGACCCTGGGCGCAAGGCGGCAGAGGTAGCGGCCTTGCAACAGGGTATCGAGCTGGGCCTGAGCCTGATCGACACCGCCGAAATGTATGCCGAAGGCGGTGCGGAGACCGTGGTTGGCCAGGCCATTGCCGGGCGCCGCGACCAGGTGTTCCTGGTCAGCAAGGTCTACCCGCACAATGCCGGGCGGCAGGGCATGGCAACCGCATGCGAGCGTAGCCTGGCACGCCTGGGTACCGAGTGCATCGATCTGTACCTGCTGCACTGGCGGGGCCAGCACCCGCTGGAAGAAACCGTCGACGCCTTCGAGCGTTTGCGCGAGCAGGGCAAGATCAAGCGCTGGGGCGTTTCCAATTTCGATATCGACGACCTGCGCGAATTGAACAACCCTGCCTGCGCCACCAACCAGGTGCTGTACAACCCGGCCCAGCGGGGCATCGAATTCGACTTGCTGCCCTGGTGCCAACAACGCGCGCTACCGACCATGGCCTACTGCCCGTTGGCCCAGGCCGGGCGCTTGTTGCAGCACCCGGTGCTGGCAGAAATAGCCGAGCGCCATGGTGCCACGCCGGCTCAGGTCTGCCTGGCCTGGGTTACCCGTGATGATGGCATCATTGCCATCCCCAAAGCCGTGGCGCCCGAGCATGTTCGGCTGAATGCAGCAGCGGGTGCATTGGCCTTGACCCGCGAAGACCTGCGCGCAATCGACCTGGCCTTCCCGGCGCCCACCCGCAAGCAGCGCTTGGCGATGGTGTAGTCCGCCAGGGCATTTTCGTGAATGCGTGGCCGCGCCGCCGCGGGTAGCCCGCGGAGTTAATGAAAGTCGCGGCTACGCACGTCCAACCCCTGCAACAGCGCGGTCACATCTTCCAGGCGCCGTGCTATCAGGTGGCGCACGCCATTTTGCTGCTCCAGCCGCCCGCTGACCTTGAGCAACTGCGCCCCCACCAGCGCCCGCCTTTGCCGCTCGGCCAGCGCCCGCCATACCACCACGTTGACCATACCGTGTTCGTCCTCGAGGGTGACGAACGTCACCCCGCTGGCGGTCTGCGGCCGCTGCCGCCCCACCACCAGCCCCGTCACGGCGATATTGTCGCCATGCTCAAGGCCTTGCAGTTCTGCAGAACTGCGGCAGCCCAGTGCCCGCAGCCGTGCACGCAGCAAGGTCAACGGGTGCGGCCCCAACGTGGTACCCAATGCCTGGTAATCGGCCACCAGGTCCTGCGCCACTGTCGGGGCCGGCAACTGCACCGCCACCTCCGGCACGGCCTGCACATCGGCAAACAGCGGCAGTTGCGCCTGCACGGCCGCCACCTGCCAGCGCGCCTGATGCCGGTCGCTGGCCAAGGCGCGAAGCGCGCCGGCATCCGCCAGGCAGGCCCGCGCGCGGGTGGCCAGCCCGGCACGCAGGCACAGGTCTTCCACGGCGCGCCAAGGCTGCTGCGCCCGGGCCTGTTCCAGGCGCCTGGCGTCGGCTTCGGCCAGGCCCCGGACCAGGCGCAAGCCCATGCGCAAGGCCAACGTGCCCTGGGCATCCGGCTCCAGCGTGCAGTCCCATTCACTGTGGCAGACATCCACCGGCCGTACCTCGATGCCCTGGCGCCGCGCCTCCTGCAGCAGTTGGTCGGGGCTGTAGAAACCCATGGGCCAACTGTTGACCAGGGCGCAGGTGAAAATCGCCGGTTCATGGCACTTGAGCCAGCTGCTGGCATAGCACAGCAAGGCAAAGCTGGCGGCATGCGATTCGGGAAAACCATAGCTGCCGAAGCCTTTGATCTGTTCGAAAATGCGCTCGGCGAATGCCAGCTCGTAGCCATTGCGCAACATGCCCTGCAGCAAGCGCTGGCGGTGCGGTTCCAGACCCCCATGGCGTTTCCAGGCGGCCATGCTGCGCCGCAACTGATCGGCCTCGCCTGGTGAATAGTCGGCTGCGACCATGGCCAGCTCCATCACCTGTTCCTGGAACAGTGGCACACCCAAGGTGCGCTCGAACACCTCCTTCAGTTTTGGCGACGGGTAGGTCACCGGCTCTTGCTTCAGCCGCCTGCGCAGGTAGGGGTGCACCATGTCGCCCTGGATTGGCCCCGGGCGCACGATGGCCACCTCGATCACAAGGTCGTAGAAGGTGTTGGGCCGCAGCCGCGGCAACATGGCCATTTGCGCGCGTGACTCGATCTGGAATACCCCCATGGTCTCGGCGCGGCTGATCATGGCGTAGGTGGCGGGGTCTTCGCTGGGGATGGTCGCCAGGGTCAGTTCACGGCCACGGTGGCGCTGCAGCAGGTCGAAGCAACGGCGCAAGGCGCTGAGCATGCCCAGCGCCAGCACGTCCACCTTGAGCAGGCCGACCATGTCGAGGTCGTCCTTGTCCCACTGGATGACGGTACGTTCGGCCATGGCGGCGTTTTCCACCGGCACCAGCTGGTCCAGCGGCTGCTGCGAGATGACAAACCCGCCCGGGTGCTGCGACAGGTGCCTGGGGAAGCCGATCAACTCGCCGGCCAGTATCAGCACCCGCCGCAACAACGGGCTGCCAGCTTCGAACCCGGCCTCGGCCAGGCGTTGTTCGTCGGGTATGCGGTCGCTCCAGCGGCCACAGCATTTGGCCAGGGCATCGACCTGGTCCATGGGCAAACCCAGCACACGCGCGACATCGCGCACGGCACCTGCAGCATGGTAGGTATTGACCACCGCCGTCAGCGCAGCACGGTGCCGCCCATAACGGCGGAACACGTACTGGATCACTTCTTCACGGCGGTCGTGTTCGAAATCCACGTCGATATCGGGCGGCTCGTTGCGCTCGCGTGACAGAAAACGCTCGAACAGCAGGCGGTGCTGCATGGGATCGAGCTCGGTGATACCCAGCACGAAGCACACCACCGAATTGGCCGCCGAGCCTCGCCCCTGGCACAGGATACGCTGGCGCCGGGCGAAGGCGACGATGTCGTGCACGGTCAGAAAGTAGCTTTCGTACCCCAGCTCTTCGATCAGCGCCAGCTCCGTGTCCAGCACCTGCCGCACATTGGCGCTCGGCCCGTGTGGCCAACGCACGGGCAAGCCCTGCTCGCACAGAGCACGCAGCCAAGTGGCCGGGGTATGAGCTTCAGGCACCAGTTCGCGTGGATACTGGTAGTGCAGTTGGCCGAGGTCGAACTGGCAGCGCTGGGCAATGGCCAGGGTCTCGGCCAGCATCTCGGGCGGGTAGAGTTCTGCCAGTTGTACCGGGCTGCGCAAGTGCCGTTCGCCATTGGCAAACAGAAAACGCCCGGCTTCGGCCACCTGGCAATGCTGACGAATCGCAGTCATGCAGTCCTGCAACGCCCGGCGGCCGCGCACATGCATATGCACATCGCCACAGGCCACCGCGCGGATACCCAGCTCGGCCGCCAGGGCTTGCTGGCCCTGCAGGTGCCGGGCATCGTCACTGCCACGGTGCAGGTGCACGGCCAACCACAGGCGCTCAGCAAACAGCCCGCGCAACCACTGGCCGGTGGCCGTATCGCCCCTGTCGCCCGCCACCCACAAGGCCAGCAAACCGTGATGGTGCTGCTGAAGGTCATCCCGAAAAAGCTGGTAGTCGCCCTTTTCCGCCCGCCGTCGGGCGCGGGTAATCAGTGCGCACAGGTTCTGGTAGCCCGCCAGGTCGGCAACCAGCAGCACTAGCTTGGGGCCGTCGTGCAACTGCACTTCGCTGCCGACAACCAGCGGCAATTGGTGCACCTTGGCCGCCTGCCAGGCGCGCACGATACCGGCCAGCGTACATTCGTCAGTGATCGCCAGGGCCTGGTAACCCTGCTCTTTGGCCCGCCGGAACAGTTCGTCGGCGCTCGAAGCGCCGCGCTGAAAACTGAAATTGGACAGGCAATGCAGCTCGGCATACGGGGCGGGGTTCATGCGAACCAGCCCTGCAACCAAAGCGGGCCAGCCTGGCCCAGGTCACGGTAGGCCCAGCCACGCAGGCCGTCGCGGGTTTCGATGCGATAGTAATCGCGGCGTACATCGCCGCCATCCCACCAGCCCGACTCGATGCGCTCGCCAGGGCCCAGCAAGCGGTAGCCAGCCTCGTCCAGCGCCAGCGGCGCGGGCAGCAACCAACCAGGGCGACTGCCCGGGGCCACCGGCATGCCCCCGAGCGCCCCCTGCTCTGCCAGTTGCCAGGCACATTCGGGCCGGTGATCGGCGGCCGCGCTCAGGCCTTGGACGGCCTCATCGCCCAGCCGCGCGCGCAAGCGCTCGCGCAATTGCTCCCAAGGTTGCGCCTGTTGCGCCCGTGGGTCGAACAACGCCTGGTGTTGTGGCACAAAGGCTGGCAGGTCTTCGGCGACCAACCGCAGGTTGCGCACCGGGGCCGGAATACGCAGCGGCTCCAGGCGCCCACGGGCCAGTTCGAACAGCATCGCGGCGTCGCGCTCGGCGGCCAGCAAGCCGACCTTCAGCAGCGTGTCCGGGCCTTCGACATGCTCCAGGTGCAGGCAAAAGCGCTGCACGCCACAATCGCGACCGGCCAGGAATGCGGCCAGGTCGTTGAGCATGCGCCGCAGCGGAAACAACAGCGCCTGGTGCGATTCAACATCGAAGTTCAGCTCCAGCCGGCTCTCGAAACGATCGGGCGGCAGGTAGAAGTCCAACCCCAGGGTGCGCAGGCCGAGCAACTGATCCAGGTGCAGTTGCACCTGGGCGGGAAAGCGTTTGGCCAAGGTGTCGCGCGGCAACGCCAGCACCTGGCCGAGTTGCCGCAAGCCCATGCGGGTAAAGGCTTCGGCAGCCTCTGGCGGCAAGCCGATGCGCTGGATGGGCATGTTCAGCAACGCGTTACGGGTGGCTTCGGCATCGGCGACCACCAGGCCATCGTGGGCATTGGCCAGCATGCGCGCTGCCACCGGGTTGCTGGCCACCACGATGCGCTGGCGCAAGCCCAGTTCAGCCAGTTCCTGGCGCAGGCGTGCTTCCATCACCGGCCATGGGCCGAACAGCTGCAGGCTTGAGCCCACCTCCAGCAACAGCGCACGCGGGTAATGCAGGCTGACCTGGGCACTGAAACGGTAGGCCCAGGCGGCCAGCAGTTGCTGCATGCGCTCGATGCGCCTGGGGTCTGTTTCGATACAGGTGAAACCATCGGCCAGCGCACGTGCAGCGGTCAGGGTTTGCCCGGCCCGCAGGCCGAGCGCCGCCGCTGCCGGGTTGACTGCCTGCAATACCCGCCGCTGGCTGGGCCCGCCAATGATGACCAGGGGGTTAGCTGGGTCTTCGCGCTCGCGCAGGACGGTGTCCAACGCCAGTTGCGGAAGCAGGATGCAGGCCCAGAGCATGTTGCATCAGCCCTGCCACGGGCTGCCAATGGGCAGGGCCGGCGGCATGCCGCCGCGGCTTTTCAGCACCCGCCATTGGGCTGGGCGGGTATCCACGGCGATGCGCAATGCTGCCGGTGACGGGTTGTGGGCGGCCTGCTGCGGCCGGCAGGCAAAGGCCAGCGCCTGGCCGGTTTCCGCCGCCACTTGCAGGCGCCGCAGGGCACGGTCATCGGCACGCTCGGGCCAGCACAGCACTGCCGCGCAACTGCCCGAGCGCAGGCACTGCTCGGCGGCCCACAGGGCGTCAGCGGGTTCGGCGTTTACCTGCACCAGCCAGCGCAGGTCTACCCCCGCGGCCTGCCAGGCCGGCGCATAGGGAATGAAAGGCGGCGCCACCAACACCACGCGGCTGGCTTCTGCGCTCAGGCGTGCCAGGGTTGGCCACAGCAACTGCAATTCGCCACAACCCGGGTTCGCCAACAGCAGTTCGCTCAATGCGGCTGCCGGCCAACCGCCTTCAGGTAAACGTTCGTCCAGCGCGGCATGGCCGGTTGGCTGCAGCCCCAGCGGTCGCGCCTGGGCCTGCCGGCCGCGCCATACCCGGCGCTGGTCCAACAACCGGTCGAGGTCGACCACCGCGCCCATCAGTCACGCCTCAGCAAGCCACAGAACACGCCTTCGATGAAGAACTCCTGCGTGGGGAGCACATCGATAGGCGCATAGGCTGGGTTACGTGGCAACAACCGGTAGTGCTTGCCCACGCGTTGCAGGCGCTTGATGGTGACTTCGCCGTCGAGCCGGGCTAACACGATCTGGCCATCACGGGCATCGGCCTGTTGCAGGATGCCGACCAGGTCACCGTCGAAGATGCCGTCATCGATCATCGAATCGCCACGCACCTTGAGCAGGTAGTCGGGGGTGCGGCGGAACAGGCTGGGGTCGAGCAGCAACTGCTCGTGGATGCCCAGGTCCGGGCCGATCGGGGCGCCTGCCGCCACTTGGCCGAGCACCGGGACTTCGAGCATTTCTGGCCGGCGCAGGGGGTCGGCCAGGCGAATGCCCCGCGCCTGGTTGGGGGTGACATCGATATAACCCGCCTGACACAGGGCGGTGATGTGTTTGCGCGCGACGCTGCGCGAGGCAAAACCGAAGCGCGTGGCGATGTCCGCCAGGCTCGGCGGCTGCCCGTGGTCGCTGATGCGCTCGCGGATGAAGTCGAAAATGGCGCGGCGTTTGGGGGTAAGGTTATTCATGGAGCACATTTGTACTCCTTTCGGCGCGTGCTGAACAGACCCCTTCGTCGTCTGCATTGGTTATGATCCCCCGGCTTGTGTTTTTCTGAACGGGATACCCCATGCTCACTGCCCTGCTGTTCGACCTCGACGGAACCCTTACCGACACCGACAGCCTGCACTTGCAGGCCTTTCGCCAACTGCTGCGTGACCATGACGGCCGCGAGCTGAGCCAGGCCCAGTTCGAGGCCCAGGTCAGCGGCAGGGCCAATGGCGAGCTGTTCGCCGAACTGTTCCCCGGCGCCAGTACCGAACAGTGCGCGAGGCTGGCCGACCGCAAGGAAGCCTTGTTCCGGGAGATGTCGCCGGCGTTGCAGCCCATGCCAGGCCTGCTGCGCCTGCTGGAACATGCCCAGGCCCACGCCATGGGCATGTGCGTGGTCACCAACGCGCCGCGGCTCAATGCCGACCACATGCTCGCTGCCATGGGCTTGGCCCAGCGCTTCGAGCATGTGGTCGTGGCCGACGAGCTGGCCCGGCCCAAGCCCGACCCGCTGCCCTACCTTACCGGGCTGCAGCGGCTGGGCGCCGCGGCCGGGCAGGCGCTGGCTTTCGAGGACTCCTTGCCGGGGGTGGCTGCAGCCACTGCGGCCGGTATCTTTACCGTCGGCGTAGCCACCACGCAAACGCCTGAGCGGTTGCGGGCAGCGGGGGCAGAGTTGGTCATCGCTGATTTCAACGACGCCCAGTTGTGGGCATTGCTCGAGCAACGCCAGAACGCTTGATCCTCGACAGCACCATTGAAGCCCTAGCCATCCCAACCACCGCGCTGCCCAGGCCACCCCATGCTGATCGACGAAGAACTCACCCTGAAAAAGCTGGAAACCTTCCTCGCCTTCATGCGCAGCGGCAACCTCAGCCGCGCTGCCGCCGAACTGTGCACCAGTTCGGTCAGCGTGCACCGTGCCATCCACTCGCTGGAAAGCGCCCTGCGCTGCGCCCTTTTCAAGCACGAAGGCCGGCAGCTGATTCCGCTGGAAAGCGCCTACGTACTGGAAAAGAAAGCCCGCCTGCTGATCCAGGACGCCGAGCAGATGGTGCGCCAGACCCGCGAAGCTGCCGGCTTCTATGCCGAGCGCTTTCGCCTGGGCGCGCTGTACTCGCTAACGGTAAAAACCGTGCCCAAGCTGGTGATGGGGCTTAAGCTGCGGCGCAGCGAACTGAACATCGACCTCACCCTGGGCTCCAACCTCGACCTGCTGCAGCGCCTGAAAAACCATGAACTGGAGGCCATTCTCGTCTCCCTGGACGAGAGCGTCAGCGACCCGGCCTGCGAACAACTGCCGCTGTTTTCCGACGACATCTTCCTCGCCGTACCCACCGATTCCCCCTTCGCCGAGCAGGCCGAGGTGGACCTGGCCGACCTCGCCGACTCCACCTTCATCACCCTGACCCAAGGGTTTGCCACACACCGCGATGGCGCCCGGGTCTTCCAGCAAGCCGGCTTCGAGCCAAAGGTGGCCATGCAGATCAACGACATCTTCACCCTGCTGAGCATGGTCAGCTCGGGCGTGGGCTTTGCCCTGCTGCCGGGGCGCATCGCGGCCGTCTACGAAAACCGCGTCAGGCTGATAGCCCTGCAGCCGCAGTACCGTTTGCAGCAGCATATCGGCGTGGTGTTTCTGAAGGCGCGGGAGCGGGAGCCGAACCTGCTGGCCTTGCTGGCGGAATGCCGGATGTACAGCCTGGAGCGCTAGGTTGTTGCACTGGCACCGATGAAGGGCTACCCCAGCTATCCACTTGAGCAGTTGGGGCCGGTCTGCGACCCATCGCAGGCAAGCCAGCTCCCACAGGGATCGCCTTAGGGCTGACAGGTGTTTGTCAGAAGATATGCAGCGCCTGTGAGATCGAGCGCCGCCCGCGCGGCGCATCGCGAGCTGCGCTCGCTCCTTGTATGTTGTGACTGGCCTGGCGGGAGAAGTTATTCTCGTCAGGCTGAAGAAGCACTTCCGGGGAGGCCGATCGCTCCTGAAGGCAGGGTTTGCCCCTGACCTTG
>NZ_QJRK01000017.1:0-105066 GCF_003205245.1 Pseudomonas sp. MB-090624
TCGCTCTAACAGGCGCTGCATACCTTGTGGCAAACACCTGTCAGCCCTGATGCGATCCCCGTGGGAGCTGGCTTGCCGGCGATTGGGCTGCAAAGCAGCCCCGGCTATCTCAAGTTGGAATGAGTTCAATCAGGCAGCACCGCCCCTGCACATCCAGCTCCAGCAACGCTTCGTTGCCCTCCAGCCGCAGGCAGTCATACAACCCCAGCCGTTGCGCCTCACGCCCAGCCAAGGCCACCTCGACCTGATTACAGGCCGCAAACAGCAACACCGTCGACGCCGAGGTGTACATTCGCTGGGTACCGTCCAGCCACTGCAACCGCGCCCGGTAACGCTGCGGCGCATAGATCAGGTTGAAATCCCGAATCGCCCCGCCCAGCAACCTGCAACTGACCTGGCTCTCGCCACTGAAGGCAAATGCATCGCAGGCCAGCAATGGCCGGCTGGCCTGGCCGTCCACCACCAGGCGCATGCCGTCGCCCTGCAGCACAGTGATGATCCGCTGGTAACCGGCAAACGTGGAAAAGCCGCCCGAGTCCTCGATATCGGCGATCGACAGGCGCCAGCCGAAGCCGTCCAGGCCTTCGCCGCTGTCGCGGGTGATTTCTTCAGTGAAACCGCCACCGTTCTTCCATGGCATGCGCGGGTAATCCTGCGCGCGCAACACCTGCAACTGGCTCATTTGCTGAAACGCCCCTCCAGGCGATGACGGGATCCGGGGTGGATCAGCCGCGCGGCAGTCACCGGCTGGCGGCCCGACCAGGTGCGGCGCCGAATCAGCAGGCAAGGCTCGCCCCGCTCGATCTGCAACAGCCGGCATTCCTCCGGCTCGGCGAGGATCGCCTCGACCACGTGCTCGCCTTCGGTCAAGGGCGCGACCTGGGACAGGTAGGCGTAGGGCGTCTGCCGGGTGAAATCCTGCTTGAGGTAGTCGGGGGCGATCGCCGCATTGACGTAACGGTCCTCGATCTGCACCGGCACGCCGTTCTCGAAATGCACGATCAGCGAATGAAACACCCGCTGGCCCTCGCGCATGTCCAGGGCCAGGGCGCGCTCCGAGCCGGCCGCTTCCTCGGTGAGGGTGATGACCTGACACGTATGCTTGTGGCCACGGGCGGCAATTTCGTCGGCGATGTTGTTCACCTCGAACAGCGCCGACCGACCTTTGGGCTCAGCCACGAAGGTGCCCACCCCTTGCATGCGCACCAGCAGGCCTTCGGCCGTGAGTTCACGCAGGGCGCGGTTGATGGTCATGCGACTGAA
Organism: Pseudomonas sp. MB-090624; assembly: GCF_003205245.1. Classification (NCBI taxonomy): domain Bacteria; kingdom Pseudomonadati; phylum Pseudomonadota; class Gammaproteobacteria; order Pseudomonadales; family Pseudomonadaceae; genus Pseudomonas; species Pseudomonas sp. MB-090624. The sequence goes on from NZ_QJRK01000017.1 coordinate 1,264, forward strand.
GCCGAGCTCGTTGACCAGCTCGCTCTCCGAGGGGACCCGGTGATGCGGCGGCCAGCTGCCGTTGTCGATCTGCTGGACGATCATCTGTTTGACCCGCGCATACAGCGGCGCCGGGCCCTCGCCCATCTGGGCAACCAGCGCGGAGACAGGAGGTGTCGGCACGGCGTTGGATCCTTGTGCAAATGTAATGGGCGGTAGCTTGCCGCAGTTTACCCGGCAGGCAAACGCCTGTATATGTATATACAAGCTAACAATAACAGGATTCGCACCATGCCCGCCTACTTCGCCGAACGTGCCCTGCTGCCCAGCGGCTGGGCCCGCCATGTCCGCATCGAGGTCGCCGGCGATGGCTACGTGGCCAGTATCGAGCCAGGGGCTGCGCCCGAGGGTGCCGAACGGCTCGCCGGGCCCTTGGTCCCCGGCATGCCCAACCTGCACTCGCATGCCTTTCAGCGCGCCATGGCCGGGCTGGCCGAGGTTGCTGGCAACCCCAACGACAGCTTCTGGACCTGGCGCGACCTGATGTACCGGCTGGTCGGCCAGATCAGCCCAGAACAACTGCAGGTCATTGCCCGGCAGCTGTACATCGAGATGCTCAAGGCCGGCTACACCGCGGTCGCCGAGTTTCACTATGTGCACCATGACCAGGCCGGCAAGCCCTACGCCGACCCCGCCGAGTTATCCCGCCGCATCAGTGCGGCCGCCGCTGACAGTGGTATCGGCCTGACCTTGTTGCCGGTGCTGTACAGCCATGCCGGGTTCGGCGGCCTGGCGCCGAACCACGGCCAGCGGCGCTTCATCAATACCACCGACCAATACCTGCAACTGCAGGCGCAGCTGGCCCCCGCGCTGGCCACACAGCCCGCGCAGCGCCTGGGCCTGTGCTTTCACTCGCTACGGGCGGTGGCGCCGGCGCAGCTCGCCGAAGTGCTGGCGGCCAGTGATACGCAAGCACCGGTGCATATCCATATCGCCGAGCAGCAGAAGGAAGTCGACGACTGCCTGGCGTGGAGCGGCCTGCGGCCCCTGCAGTGGCTGTATGAGCATGTCGACGTCGACCGGCGCTGGTGCCTGGTACACGCCACCCACGCAGCACCCGACGAAGTGGCAGCCATGGCCCGCAGCGGCGCGGTGGCAGGCCTGTGCCTGACCACTGAAGCCAACCTGGGCGACGGGATTTTCCCGGCCGTGGAGTTCCTGGCTCAGGGCGGGCGCATGGGCATTGGTTCAGACAGCCATGTATCGCTGAGCGTGGTCGAGGAATTACGCTGGCTGGAATATGGCCAGCGGCTGCGTGACCAGCGCCGCAACCGCCTGTATCGGGGTGATCAGCCAATGGTCGGGCGCACCCTGTATGACGCCGCGCTGGCGGGCGGCGCCCAGGCGCTGGGGCAGCCAATCGGCGCGCTGGCCGTGGGCAAACGTGCCGACTGGCTGGTGCTCGACGGGCAGGACCCTTACCTGGCGATTGCCGAGGATGATGCCATCCTCAACCGCTGGCTGTTTGCCGGCGGCGATCGCCAGGTGCGCGATGTGATGGTGAATGGGCAGTGGGTAGTGCGCCAGGGGCGGCACGCCCAGGAGGAACAAAGCCGGGTGGCCTTTGCCGAGGTGCTGCGGCAGTTGCTGGGGTAATGCAGGGCCATCACCAAGCTTGAGAACTGTGTAGTACCTGTGGGAGATCACACAGCCCTACGGGCTGCGCTGTCGCGCAGAGAACTCAATTCATAAGCGCGACACGCCCGCTCCCACAGGGCCCCTGCTAAATCAGTAAGTTATGTAGTGTTAAATGAGAGATGGCTTGCCGGCGATAAGGCCGGCAATGCTGCCATCAATGCATCTTGACGATCTGCTGGTCGGAAGCGCGCCAGATCAAGCGGCTGGTGTCATAGCCCTGCTGACGGGCCTTGGCCAGCAGGTTCTCGCGCTGCCAGGCCGGCAGGGTCGGCGTGCGTGACAGGATCCACAGGTACTTGCGGTCCGGGCTGCCGACGATGGCGGTGCGATAGTGTTCGTCAACGTACAGAATCCAGTATTCACCCCGCGCCACGCCCGGCACCAGCTTGGTGAACCAGTTATCGAACTCGACCCATAATTTATCGGTATGGCCCGGCTCCTGGATATTGGCATGCCCTTCGGCGCGCAGCCATTCGTCACCCATGGTGCGGCAACGGTTGAGTACTCCGTAGCTGCCATCGGGCTTGAGGTTGTAATGGGCCTCGGACTGTTCGCAGCCCTCCTGGAAGCGCATGGGCAGGCGTGCCAGCTCGTACCATTTGCCCTGGTAACGCTTGAGGTCTACATTGCCGGCGGTTTTCGGCGCCAGCGGGTCATGCACAGAGCCTGCGCAACCGCCCAGCAGCACCGCCAGGCATACCGCCATCAGCAGGTACACACGCCTCATTTGAGGCCCTGCCCTGAGTACATCAACACTTTGTCAGCCGCATACTGCACGCTGATGAAGCTCTTCTCGTCCCCCCAGGTGCAGCTGCTCATGCCCAACGCGCCGGAACATTCGGTCGGCGTGCCGAGCAGCTGCTCGACCTCGGCCTTGCTCATACCGGCCTTGATCTTGGAATAGTTTTCCTGGTTGATCTTGCTGCAGGCAGTCAGCACGACGCACAGCGACAACAGGGCGAGGGAACGCAACGACATTGAAGGACACTCCTGGGAAGATGAGACAGGCGAGTGGCCTGCAGTGACCTTCGACGTGAAAATCCCTCCTTTGTTCCCTTCCCTCCCCCCTATACCCCTACACCATTGGTCGGGTGGCCACTACTGTGCGATTAATCACAAAGCATTAGTTAACGGCCAATAAAAAAGCCGCCCCTTGTAGGGGCGGCCTTATGTGGCGATGGCCTGCGCAGCAGGGCCCTGCAATATCAGAACCTGGACCCGGGCTCCAGCAGGAAGTCCATCTCTTCGCTGGTGCTCGGGCGATCCAGCACCAGGTTGCGGTGCGGGAAGCGACCGAACCGGGCGATCACCCGCTGGTGCTGCTCGGCGTAGTCGAGGAAGCCTTCGAACAACCGGCGGCTGGCCTCGGGCTGTTCGCCCAGCAGCATCTGAAACCGCTCGACGCACAGGTTTTGCCAGTCCAGCACCTCGGCGTGCTCCAGCACCACCAGCACGAATACCCGCTGGATCGGCAGCAGCTGATAGTCCCAGTACCTCTGCAGGCCCTGCATGGCCACCACCTGGGCACGCCGGTCACCCTCGAAGGCGCGCGGCGTGTCGCGGTAGATCATGCGTGGCAGCTGGTCGAGCAGGAGCAGCAGGCCCAACCAGCCCTGCGGGCTTTGCTGCCACTCGTCGAGCCCGCCGGCCAGGGCCTGCTCCACCAGTTCACCGAACTGCGCATGGGCCTCGGCATCGTGGTGCTTGCCGAACCACAGCGTGCTCTTCTCGTCAGCCACGGCCTGGGCACTGGTGCCCCAACCGAACCACCATTCCAGCAACGGCTGCCAAGGTGCGAGCATGACTTACTCCTTGTGGTAGGCGGTAACGCGCTCGACCTCTTCTTTCGAGCCGAGAATGACCGACACACGCTGGTGCAGGCTTTCTGGCTTGATGTCGAGGATGCGATCGTAACCATTGGTAGAAGCGCCACCGGCCTGTTCGATGATGAACGACATCGGGTTGGCTTCGTACATCAGGCGCAGCTTGCCCGGCTTGCTTGGCTCGCGGGCGTCACGTGGGTACATGAACAAGCCGCCACGGGTCAGGATGCGGTGCACGTCGGCCACCATCGAGGCGATCCAGCGCATGTTGTAGTTCTTTTTCAGCGGGCCGGTCTCGCCTGCCAGCAACTCGCCGACGTAGCGCTGGACCGGGGCTTCCCAGTGGCGCTGGTTGGACATGTTGATGGCGAACTCGGCGGTGGTTTCCGGCACGCGGATGTTCTCGTGGGTAAGCACGAAGCTGCCCAGCTCGCGGTCCAGGGTGAAGCCTTTCACGCCGTTGCCCAGGGTGAGGATGAGCATGGTCTGCGGGCCGTAGATGGCGTAGCCGGCAGCCACCTGCTGGGTGCCTGGCTGCAGGAAGGCGTTTTCGTTCAGGGTTTCGTTCTGGCTCAGGTACTCGTTAGGGCAACGCAGTACCGAGAAGATGGTGCCGACCGAAACGTTGACGTCGATATTCGACGAACCGTCCAGCGGGTCGAAGACCAGCAGGTAGGCGCCTTTGGGGTACTTGCCCGGAATCTGGTAGGCGTTGTCCATTTCTTCCGAGGCCATGCCGGCCAGGTGGCCGCCCCACTCGTTGGCCTCCAGCAGGATATCGTTGGAAATCACGTCCAGTTTCTTCTGGACTTCGCCCTGCACGTTTTCCGTGCCCATGCTGCCCAGCACACCGCCGAGGGCGCCCTTGGACACGTGATGGCTGATTTCCTTGCACGCACGCGCCACCACTTCGATCAGGAAGCGCAGATCGGCAGGGGTATTGTTGCTGCGGGTCTGCTCAATCAGATAGCGACTCAGGGTAACGCGGGACATGTATGGCTCCGAAAGGATGGGGGAGATGAAAAACCCCCGCAGTTTACAGGGAGAGTTGCAGGCTAGCGAGTGATGAGACTCGCCACGGCACTCTGACGGCACAATAGGTCGGTAGTTCAGCGGGTGCCAGGCCGGTGGTCGGCGCCCGCCTTCTTCACGAGCGAGCCCGTGAAGAAGGCGGTGCAGGCACCTTCAATCCAGCGCTTTCCAGATCTGCGTAGCATATTCGCGAATGGTCCGGTCCGACGAGAACCAGCCCATCCGCGCCGTGTTCAGCACCGCCATGCGCCACCATTGCTCCGGCGTGTGCCACAAGTCCTCGACGCGCTGCTGGGCATCCCAGTAGGCATCGAAATCGGCACATACCAGGAAGCGGTCATAGGCCACCAGCCCATCGATCAAGCCGGTGTAGCGCGAAGGGTCGTCCGGCGAGAACACACCGCTGCGAATCGCCTGCAGTACGTCGTTGAGGCGGTTGGACGCAGCAATCGCCGCCGTGGCGCCAAAATCACCCGCCCGCTTGCGCGCCTCGACCTGCTGGGCGGTCAGGCCGAATATGAACATGTTGTCGGCACCGACCTGCTCGCACATTTCCACGTTGGCCCCATCCAGGGTACCGATGGTCAGTGCGCCGTTCAGGCCGAACTTCATGTTGCTGGTACCCGAGGCTTCGTAACCGGCCGTGGAAATCTGCTCGGAGAGGTCCGCAGCCGGAATGATGCTCTCGGCCAGGCTGACGTTGTAGTTGGGCAGGAACACCACCTTCAACTGGCCACGCACGGTCGGGTCGTTGTTCACCACCCGGGCGATGTCGTTGGTCAGCTTGATGATCAGCTTGGCCTGGTGGTAGCTGGCCGCCGCCTTGCCGGCGAAAATCTTCACCCGCGGCACCCAATTGGTGCCAGGGTCGTTGCGCATGGCCTGGTACAGGGCCACGGTATGCAGCAGGTTGAGCAACTGGCGCTTGTACTCGTGAATACGCTTGACCTGCACGTCGAACAGCGCTTCGGGGTTGACCGTGACGCCAACGCGGTCCTGGATGATGCTGGCCAGGGCACGCTTGCTGTGCAGGCGCTGAGCCGCGAACTGCTTGCGGAAACCCGCCTTGTCGGCGAACGGCACCAAACCGGCCAGGCGCCCCTCCGGGTCGTCCTTGAGCTCCGGCCCCAGCGCCTCCACCAGCATGTCGGTGAGTTGCGGGTTGGACTGGTACAACCAGCGGCGGAAGGTAATGCCGTTGGTCTTGTTGTTGATACGCTGCGGATACAACTTGTGCAGCTCGGCGAACACCGTGCTCTTCATCAGCTGGCTGTGCAACGCCGAAACGCCGTTGACGCTGTGCGAGCCGAGGAATGCCAGGTTGCCCATGCGAACTCGGCGGCCGTTGTCTTCCTCGATCAGCGACACCGCCCGCAGCACGTCGAAGTCGTGCAGGCCTTTGGCACGCAGGCTGTCGATATGGTACGCGTTGATCAGGTAGATGATCTGCATGTGCCGCGGCAGCATGCGCTCCATCAACGCCACCGGCCAGGTTTCCAGCGCTTCGGGCAACAGGGTGTGGTTGGTGTAGGCCAAGGTGCCGACGGTCAGCTCCCAGGCCTTTTCCCATGGGATTTCGTGCTGGTCCACCAGCAAGCGCATCAGCTCCGCCACGGCAATGGACGGGTGCGTGTCGTTGAGCTGGATGGCGGCCGCATCGGGCAGGTTGAGCAGCGAGGCATGCTGGTTCAGGTGGCGGCGCAGCAAGTCCTGCAGTGACGCCGATACGAAGAAATACTCCTGGCGCAGGCGCAGTTCCTGCCCGGCCTCGGTACTGTCCGCCGGATACAGCACCCGCGAAATGCTCTCGGCACGTGCCACCTCGGCCACTGCACCCAGGTGGTCACCGGCGTTGAAACGCTCCAGGTGCAGCTCTTCCAGCGCCCGTGCGCGCCACAGGCGCAGGGTGTTGACGCTCGAACCCCGCCAGCCGACCACCGGCGTGTCGTACGCTACCGCACGCACGGTCTCGCCAGGTGACCACACCTGGCGTTGGTTGCCGTGGTTGTCGTGCACCGTTTCGACGCTACCGCCAAAGCTGATTGGGTAGATCACTTCGGCACGCTCGAACTCCCACGGGTTGCCGAAGTCCAGCCAGTTCTCGGTCTGCTCCTGCTGCCAACCATCGACCAGTGCCTGGCGGAACAAGCCATGCTCGTAGCGGATACCGTAGCCATGGGCGGCAATGCCCAGGGTCGACATGCTTTCCATGAAGCAGGCGGCCAGACGCCCCAGGCCACCGTTGCCCAGTGCGGCATCGGGCTCCAGCAGGCGGATGCGCTCCAGGTCCACGTCCAGGTCTTGCAGGGCCTCTCGGGCGATGTCCAGCAAGCCCAGGTTGCTCAGGCTGTCGTAGAGCAGGCGGCCAATCAGAAACTCCAGGGAAAGGTAGTAGACCCGTTTCTGGCTACGTCGGTAGGCCTGGCGGGTGTGGTCCATCCAGTGGTCGACCATGTGATCGCGCGCGGCCAGGGCGATGGCTTCGAACCAGTCATGGTCGAAGGCGTGCTCCGGGTCCTTGCCAACCGCATAGGTCAGCTTGTTCAGTACGGCAGCGCGAAAATCCGCGACTTCGGCGTCACGAGCTTCAGGTTCCTGGGACATGGGGCATCCTCGGGCAAGTTGACGAAAGCGGAGGGAGAGTGTTCAGACTAGACCCTTCGACAGGGAGAGACAGTTACGGTTCGCAGTTTTCATGCCGACTTGGTGATTCCGGCAAAAGGTTGTTCATAAATTGAACAATTCCGGTATCATCGCGCGCCCCAAGACCGTGATCCGCCCCTTATAAAGATGAAAACGACCCTGATCGCCGCAGCCGAAGTCGACCGCCTGGAGACCTGGCAGCGCTACACCAGCAACATGTGCCATGGCTGCCATTCGACCTGCTGCACCCTGCCGGTGGAGGTGAAGATCAAGGATCTGATCCGCATCGGCGTAGTCGATGAATTCGAGAAAGACGAACCGCCGAAGAACGTGGCCAAGCGTTTGCAGAAAGAAGGCATCATCGAGCGCTTCAACCAGAAGTCAGGCATCTTCACCCTGACCCGGATGAGCAACGACGACTGCATGTATCTGGATCGCAAAAGCCGCCTGTGCACCATTTATGACAAGCGCCCGGACACCTGCCGCAACCACCCCAAGGTTGGGCCGAGGCCGGGGTATTGTGCGTACAAGCCCAAGGTGGTCGGGCGCTGAGCGTTAGCCATCAAGGGCCTCTTCGCGGGCTTGCCCGCTCCCACAGGATCTGCGCGATCCTCAAGGCCTGTGCAGTACCTGTGGGGCAAGCCCGCGAAAAGGGCCATCGCAAATTCTGCAAGCATAAAAAAACGCCCCCGGCCTTTCGACCGGGGGCGCTTTTATTCAGCCTGAGCTAACTCAGTTCTTGGCTTTCTTGGCAGCGCGGGTACGCTCGCCTTCGTCCAGGATCTTCTTGCGCAGACGGATCGACTTAGGCGTGACTTCGCACAGCTCGTCGTCCTGGATGAATTCCAGGGCCTGTTCCAGGGTGTGGCGAACTGGCGGTACCAGGGCGATGACTTCGTCTTTGCCCGAAGCACGCATGTTGTCCAGCTTCTTGCCCTTGGTCGGGTTCACGCCCAGGTCGTTGTCACGGCTGTTCAGGCCGATGATCTGACCGTTGTAGATCTCTTGGCCGTGTTCAACGAACAGCTTGCCGCGAGCCTGCAGGGTTTCCAGCGAGTAGGTCAGTGCCTTGCCGGTTTCGACCGACACCAGAACACCGTTCAGGCGGCCAGACATCTGGCCCGACTTCATGGTGTCGTAGCGGTCGAAGATCGAGGTCAGGATGCCTGCACCGTTGGTCAGGGTCAGGAACTGGTTACGGAAGCCGATCAGACCACGGGCTGGAATGTTGTATTCCAGGCGAACACGGCCCTTGCCATCCGGCACCATGTTGGTCAGGTCACCCTTACGCAGGCCCATCTCTTCCATGACCTTGCCCTGGGATTCTTCAGGGATGTCGATGGTGACGTTCTCGAACGGTTCCTGCTTCACGCCGTCGACTTCGCGGATGATCACTTCAGGGCGGCCAACAGCCATCTCGAAGCCTTCACGACGCATGGTTTCGATCAGTACCGACAGGTGCAGCTCGCCACGGCCCGATACCTTGAACTTGTCAGGGGAATCGGTTTCCTGAACGCGCAGGGCCACGTTGTACAGCAGCTCCTTGTCCAGACGGTCCTTGATGTTGCGGCTGGTAACGAACTTGCCTTCTTTACCGCAGAATGGCGAGTCGTTGACCTGGAAGGTCATCGAAACGGTTGGCTCGTCAACGGTCAGCGGCTTCATCGCCTCTACCGCGTCCGGGGCGCACAGGGTGTCGGAGATGAACAGCTCGTCGAAACCGCTGATGCAGACGATGTCGCCAGCCTGGGCTTCTTCGACGTCGACGCGGTGCAGGCCGTGGTGGCCCATCAGTTTCAGGATACGGCCGTTACGCTTCTTGCCGTTGGTGTCGATGGCGACAACCGGGGTGTTCGGCTTGACGCGACCACGGGCGATACGACCAACGCCGATAACACCGAGGAAGCTGTTGTAGTCCAGTGCGGAGATCTGCATCTGGAACGGGCCGTCACGGTCAACAGACGGTGCCGGTACGTTGTCGACGATCGACTGGTACAGCGCAGTCATGTCTTCGCCCATGGCGGTGTGGTCCAGACCGGCAATGCCGTTCAGGGCCGAGGCGTAGACGACTTTGAAGTCCAGCTGTTCATCGGTGGCACCGAGGTTGTCGAACAGGTCGAAGATCTGGTCCAGAACCCAGTCCGGACGCGCGCCCGGGCGGTCGACCTTGTTGATCACGACGATTGGCTTGAGGCCGGCTTCGAAGGCCTTCTTGGTCACGAAGCGGGTTTGCGGCATCGGGCCGTCCTGGGCGTCGACCAGCAGCAGCACCGAGTCGACCATCGACATTACACGCTCGACCTCGCCACCGAAGTCGGCGTGGCCGGGGGTGTCGACGATGTTGATGTGGTAGCCGTTCCAGTTGATGGCGGTGTTCTTCGCCAGGATGGTAATACCGCGCTCTTTTTCCTGGTCGTTGGAGTCCATGACGCGCTCGTCGTTGAGCTCGTTACGCTCCAGGGTGCCGGATTGACGCAGGAGTTTGTCGACCAGGGTGGTTTTACCATGGTCAACGTGGGCGATGATGGCGATGTTACGCAGATTTTCGATCACAAGTGTATCTCGATCAGAGGATTCGGTTGCCGCCCAGTGTAGGCGGCGAATATGTACTGTTTAAGGCTCAGCGGGCCCGGCGGTCGGGAGGGCGATGGCGGATACTGCCGCCATACAGCCCCGGCGTCTTATGTCGGACGATAAACACGCACATTGGCATGTCCCTCACTGAGCAGGTGGTGTGCGTGCAAACGGCTCATCACACCCTTGTCGCAATACAGCAAGTACTGGCGCGTGGGGTCCAGGTGCTTGAACTTGCTGTTGATGGCATAGAACGGCATGGCCTGGACCTCGATACCTTCCAGTACCAGAGGCTGATCTTCCTGGGCGTCGGGGTGACGAATGTCGATGACGATCTGGCCTGGCAGCGCCTCGGCCACTTCCTCGATTTCGATGTCCTTGCCCAATTCATCGATCACGTGGTCGATGGAAATGAACTTGGCGCGCTCCAGGGCGCGCTCCAGCACGGCCATGTCGAACTGCTTTTCTTCGTGCTCCATGCGGTGGCGCTTGGCATGGGTGGTCGGGTTCACCGAGATCACGCCACAGTATTCCGGCATGTGCTTGGCGAAGTCGGCGGTGCCGATTTCGGTGGCCTGGTCGATGATGTCCTGCTTGTGCGTGGCCAGCAGCGGGCGCAGCACCAGCTTGTCGGTGGCCGAGTCGATGATCGACAGGTTCGGCAAGGTCTGGCTCGATACCTGGGAAATCGCCTCGCCGGTCACCAATGCGTCGATCTGCAGGCGGTCGGCCATATGCGCGGCGCCGCGCAGCATCATGCGCTTGAGGGTCACGCCCATGTAGCTGTTGTCGACCTTGTTGAGGATTTCGCCAACCACTTCCTCGAACGGCACGCTGATGAACAGCACGCGCTGGCTGCTGCCGTACTTCTTCCACAGGTAATGGGCCACTTCCATCACGCCCAGCTCGTGGGCACGGCCGCCAAGGTTGAAGAAGCAGAAATGGGTCATCAGGCCACGGCGCATCATCTGGTAGGCCGCCACGGTAGAGTCGAAGCCACCGGACATCAGCACCAGGGTCTGCTCCAGCGCACCGAGCGGGTAACCGCCAATGCCATTGTGCTGGTTGTGGATCACGTACAGGCGCTGGTTGCGGATCTCGATGCGCACCATCACCTCGGGGTTCTTCAGCGCGATGCCGGCAGCGCCGCACTGCTGGCGCAGCTGGCTGCCGACGTAACGGTCGACGTCCATCGAGGTGAAGTCATGGTGACCACCGCGCTTGCAGCGCACGGCGAAGTGCTTGCCGGCCAGCAGGTGGCCAAAATGGTGCTTGCACTTGGCGACGATATCGTCGAAGTCACCCAGCGGGTATTCCTCTACCTGCAGGAAATGGGTAATACCCGGGGTGCAGGTGAGGCGCTCGATCATCTCGCGCTGGACTTTCTCGTCTTCGACGCGGGTAACCACTTCGAGGTTGTCCCACACACCATCCACCGCAAGCTCAGGGTCGAGGTCCTTGAGCACGTTGCGGATATTCTTGCCGAGCTGGCGGATGAAGCGCTTGCGCACCGGCCGGCTCTTGATGGTGATTTCTGGGAAGACTTTGACGATGAGTTTCATTGGTTAACAGCGCGCGCAGGGCCTGCCGAAAATGAGGGGCGCGAATTATATCGGAAATTGCTCAGGATTTGACCAACTTTTGATCAGAAGCTTTGAGATAAATGTCAGCGCAGGATTTTTTGGTGCCCGTGAGACCGAGCGCCGCCCGCGCGGCGCATCGCGAGCTGCGCTCGCTCCTACGTTTGTTTCGGGCCAGTAACCCCTGTGCCAGGTGCGCGCGACCGCCTTGTTTGTACCGCGCGATAATGAGGCATGCGCCAAGGCGTTCGCGCACAAATCCCACAGGAATAATTGGCCCGAAACAAACGTAGGAGCGAGCGCAGCTCGCGATGCGCCGCGCGGGCGGCGCTCGATCTCACAGGCGATGAAGCCCTCAAAGAAAGCACACCCTCCAGGTCGTGCACCATGCCGGTGCACCAATACCAAAACCCGCATCTAAAAAGTGCACATTCCAAGCCCAGCCCCCCGCAAAATGCCTGCAAACGCCCCCTTTTATCCCGCGCTCGCCATTTTCGGGCACTGGCATGCAATTTGCTCCCTTGTGAGGCAGGTAAGCTTGGCCGACTATCCGCGCCCGGCAACACCCTTTTTCCAGGGCAGCGGCCCACCGCGCTCTAGACCATCCGGAGGACAACATGTCGAAGTCGGTTCAACTCATCAAAGATCATGACGTCAAGTGGATTGATCTGCGTTTCACGGACACCAAAGGTACTCAGCACCACGTGACCATGCCGGCGCGCGATGCGCTGGACGAAGACTTCTTCGAAGTCGGCAAGATGTTCGACGGTTCCTCCATCGCTGGCTGGAAAGGCATCGAAGCTTCCGACATGATCCTGATGCCGGTTGACGAAACCGCCGTTCTGGACCCGTTCACCGAAGAACCAACCCTGATCATCACCTGCGACATCGTCGACCCGTCGAGCATGCAGGGCTACGACCGCGACCCACGTGCCATCGCCAAGCGTGCCGAAGAGTACCTGAAGAGCACCGGCATCGGTGACACTGTCTTCGCCGGCCCGGAGCCCGAGTTCTTCATCTTCGACGAAGTCAAGTTCCAGTCGGACATCTCCGGCTCGATGTTCAAGATCTTCTCCGAGCAAGGCTCGTGGATGACCGGCGCTGACGTGGAAGGCGGCAACAAAGGCCACCGCCCAGGCGTGAAAGGCGGCTACTTCCCAGTTCCGCCGTTCGACCACGACCACGAAATCCGTACTGCCATGTGCAACGCACTGGAAGAAATGGGCCAGACCGTCGAAGTTCACCACCACGAAGTGGCAACTGCCGGCCAGAACGAAATCGGTGTCAAGTTCAACACCCTGGTGAAGAAGGCTGACGAAGTCCAGGCGCTGAAGTACGTTGTGCACAACGTTGCCGACGCCTACGGCCGTACCGCTACCTTCATGCCGAAGCCACTGTACGGCGACAACGGTTCGGGCATGCACGTGCACATGTCGATCTGGAAAGACGGCAAGAACACCTTCTCCGGCGAAGGCTATGCCGGCCTGTCCGACACCGCCCTGTACTTCATCGGCGGTATCATCAAGCACGGTAAGGCCCTGAACGGCTTCACCAACCCGTCGACCAACTCGTACAAGCGCCTGGTTCCAGGTTTCGAAGCCCCGGTGATGCTGGCCTACTCGGCGCGCAACCGTTCCGCTTCGATCCGTATTCCTTACGTTGGCAGCCCTAAAGCCCGCCGTATCGAAGCCCGCTTCCCGGACCCATCGGCCAACCCGTACCTGGCCTTCGCAGCGCTGCTGATGGCTGGCCTGGACGGTATCCAGAACAAGATCCACCCAGGCGACGCGGCCGACAAGAACCTGTACGACCTGCCGCCAGAAGAAGCCAAGAACATCCCGCAAGTGTGCGGCAGCCTGAAAGAAGCTCTGGAAGAGCTGGATAAAGGCCGTGCGTTCCTGACCAAGGGCGGCGTGTTCTCCGACGACTTCATCGATGCCTTCATCGAGCTCAAGAGCGAAGAAGAAATCAAGGTCCGCACCTTCGTGCACCCGCTGGAATACGAGCTGTACTACAGCTGCTGATCTGATCGGCGCCCGGCGCCGGTGAGCTGATCAAACGGCCTCCCTCGGGAGGCCGTTTTCGTTTCTGCCGTCACTATTTTCGGAAGCGTCCTACCCCCGAGGATCAGCCAACACCGCCACACTCGGGCCTTCACCCTATGCTCTGGAGGTCTGTCATGCGTCATTTCCCCTTCGCCGCAGTGGCTGTATTGGCCCTGACCGGTTGCACTGCAGAAGCCCCGCCGGATACGGCGCTGTCCGCGCTGCTCGACAACATCGAACGTCGCCTGGCCCTGGCTGAAGCCGTGGCGCTGCACAAGTGGGACACTGGCCAGCCCGTGCAGGCAACGCTGCGCGAGCAACAGGTGCTGGCCAATGTCCGTGCTGCCGCACCTGGCCACGGCCTGGCACCACAACGCGCCGAGGCGTTTTTCGCCGACCAGATGGAAGCCAACAAGTTGCTGCAATACACCCTGCTGTCCGACTGGCACCGCGAGGGCGCGGCGCCGCACACGCAACGCCGCGACTTGCAGACAGACATCCGCCCGCAACTGGATGACCTGCAGGGCACACTGCTGCAAAGGCTGGCAGCCTTCGACCGTGAGCCCGCGGCGGGCTGCAGCACACGGCTGGCCAAGGAACTGGCCGGCCGGTCCGCGCCCCAACCACTGCACCAGGCTTTGGTTCGCGCCACCGGTCAACTGTGCGATAAATCCTGAAAGCTCTATGCTCCTTATTGGTGCATTCTTGCGGGCGACGCCCTGGAATGCACCCCAAAAAAGGTCACAAGAAACGTTAAACCAGAACATTCTGGTGCGAATCTGCGCGATTTCGGGTGCTGATCGGACAATTCCGCTTCTTTTCGGAGCTTTGGTTTGTTTCTTGCATTTTATGCACTGAAACTGGAATCAGCGGATTCACTGCGCCCCGGGTTCTGGCTGCACCCTGCCAGACAAGCGCCAAAAGAGGTCAACGACGCCTTATGACCATCAGCGATGCACAGCACCGTCTGCTTCTGGACAACCTGACCACCGCCACGCTATTGCTCAACGGTGAGCTGCGCCTGGAATACATGAACCCAGCTGCAGAAATGTTGCTGGCGGTCAGTGGCCAGCGCAGTCACGGGCAGTTCATCAGCGAACTGTTCACTGAATCGACCGAGGCGCTCAGCTCGTTGCGCCAGGCGGTGGAACAGGCGCACCCGTTTACCAAACGCGAAGCACAACTGACGTCCCTGACCGGGCAGACGATCACGGTCGACTATGCGGTAACGCCAATCCTGCACCAGGGCCAGACCCTGCTGCTGCTGGAGGTGCATCCGCGCGACCGGCTGCTGCGCATCACCAAGGAAGAGGCGCAACTGAGCAAACAGGAAACCACCAAGATGCTGGTGCGGGGCCTGGCTCACGAAATCAAGAACCCCCTCGGGGGCATCCGCGGCGCCGCCCAGCTGCTGGCCCGCGAGCTGCCCGAGGACGGCCTGCGCGACTACACCAATGTGATCATCGAAGAGGCCGACCGCCTGCGCAACCTGGTCGACCGCATGCTGGGCTCGAACAAGCTGCCCTCGCTGGCCATGACCAACATCCATGAAGTACTGGAGCGGGTCTGCAGCCTGGTCGAAGCCGAAAGCCAGGGCTGCATCACATTGGTGCGCGACTACGACCCAAGCCTGCCGGATGTCCTGATCGACCGCGAACAGATGATCCAGGCCGTGCTCAATATCGTGCGCAACGCCATGCAGGCGATCAGTTCGCAGAACGAACTGCGCCTGGGCCGCATCACCTTGCGCAGCCGCGCCTTGCGCCAGTTCACCATCGGCCACGTGCGCCATCGCCTGGTGGCCCGGGTGGAGATCATCGACAACGGCCCGGGCATCCCGCTGGAACTGCAAGACACCCTCTTCTATCCCATGGTCAGCGGTCGCCCGGACGGTACCGGGCTCGGCCTGGCCATTACCCAGAACATCATCAGCCAGCACCAGGGCCTGATCGAGTGTGAAAGCCACGCTGGCCATACCGCCTTCTCGATCTACCTGCCTCTGGAACAAGGAGCCACCGCCTCATGAGCCGAAGTGAAACCGTATGGATCGTCGACGATGATCGCTCCATCCGCTGGGTCCTGGAAAAAGCCCTGCAACAGGAAGGCATGACCACCCAGAGCTTCGATAGCGCAGACGGTGTCATGGGCCGCCTGGCCCGCCAGCAGCCGGACGTGATCATTTCCGACATCCGCATGCCGGGGGCCAGCGGCCTCGACCTGCTGGCGCAGATTCGCGAGCAGCACCCACGCCTGCCGGTCATCATCATGACCGCCCATTCCGACCTGGACAGCGCCGTGGCATCGTACCAAGGCGGCGCTTTCGAGTACCTGCCCAAGCCGTTCGACGTGGACGAGGCGGTTTCGCTGGTCAAGCGGGCCAACCAGCACGCCCAGGAGCAGCAAGGGCTGGACGTGCCACAAAGCCTGGCACGCACGCCCGAGATCATCGGTGAAGCCCCGGCGATGCAGGAGGTGTTCCGCGCCATTGGCCGCCTCAGCCACTCCAACATCACCGTGCTGATCAATGGCGAGTCCGGTACCGGCAAAGAACTGGTAGCCCACGCCCTGCACCGCCACAGCCCGCGCGCAGCGGCACCGTTCATTGCCCTGAACATGGCCGCCATCCCCAAGGACCTGATGGAGTCCGAGCTGTTCGGCCACGAAAAAGGCGCTTTCACTGGCGCCGCCAACCTGCGCCGGGGGCGCTTCGAGCAGGCAGATGGGGGCACCCTGTTCCTCGACGAGATCGGCGACATGCCCGCCGAAACCCAGACCCGCCTGCTGCGGGTGCTGGCAGATGGCGAGTTCTACCGGGTCGGCGGCCACGTGCCGGTCAAGGTAGACGTGCGTATCATCGCCGCTACTCACCAGAACCTCGAGTCACTGGTGCAGGCTGGCAAGTTCCGCGAAGACTTGTTCCACCGCCTGAACGTGATTCGCATCCATATCCCGAGGTTGGCTGACCGGCGCGAAGACATCCCCGCACTCGCCCGCCATTTCCTTGCCCGTGCCGCTCAAGAGCTGGCGGTCGAGCCGAAGGTGCTCAAGCCGGAAACCGAGGAGTTCATCCGCAACCTGCCATGGCCGGGCAACGTGCGGCAGATGGAGAACACCTGCCGCTGGATCACCGTCATGGCCTCCAGCCGCGAGGTACTGATTGGTGACTTGCCGCCGGAGTTGCTGAACCTGCCCCAGGACGCTGCCCCCGTGACCAACTGGGAGCAGGCGCTGCGCCAGTGGGCTGACCAGGCATTGGCGCGTGGGCAATCCAACCTGCTGGACAGCGCGGTGCCAAGCTTTGAGCGGATCATGATCGAGACCGCCCTCAAGCACACCGCCGGCCGGCGCCGCGATGCGGCGCTGTTGCTGGGCTGGGGCCGCAACACCCTGACCCGCAAGATCAAGGAACTGGGGATGAATGTGGCGGGTGGCGATGACGAGGAAGGTGACGAGCACTGAGCGCTAGGTTAACCCTCGAGATCTTTGGGGCTGTTGCGCAGCCCTTTCGCGACACAAGGCCGCTCCTACACGGACCATCTGTGCCTCCGGGCTGATGGGTTACCTGCAGGAGCGGGTTCACCCGCGAAAGGGCCGGGCCTGCGGGCCAGTTTCTGCCAGGCATTGTGCATTGCCGGTACTACCGTATTCGCGGGTGAACCCGCTCCTACATCGATTGATGATGCCGGCCCGGCTCCGCAGGACTGCCGGCCACCCCCGCCCATTGTGAGCGGCCTTGTGCCGCGACAAGGCCGCAAAGCGGCCCCAGCTGTTTCAGCCTTCCGATGCACCGTTCCTGTGCCCGCTGCACCTCGCCAAGGCACAAACCCCCTCAAAAACCGGCCGAATCCCCCTCAAAGCCCAGTATTTCCGGGTTTTGCAAAATTGGCACGCCCCCTGCAATAGCTAATACATACCCAGTTTCGGGGGCCCTGGTACAGGCAGGCCGGGTGAACCCCTCTTTTATTAGCAACACCGCCGTTTTTGGGGACCTCGGTACAGGCAGGCCGGGCCATCCCCCCTTTACACGCAGTACGCCGTAGCCCTTTTGGGGACCCTGGTACAGGCAGGCCGGGATATCCCCTCTTTTATTCCTGCAGGCTCACCTGCAGCCGCCAGCGTCCAGCGTCTTCTGCACCGGCCCATTGGCCGTGCAGGGGGCGCGCGGCCACCACCGTCAGCAACAACCCCTCCTGGCTGTTCTGCAGCCGCCAGCTTACCGGTTTGCCGTTCAGGCTCAATTGGCCCTGCCGGGCCGTGCCCTGGGCCTGGAACAGCACAGCCACTGTGCCTTGGACGTTCTCGGCATGCAGCTTGGGTTCTTCGTTGAACCACAGCGCCAGCCCATCCGGCAACACCTCTACCTGCTGCAACTGGCGCTCTACAGGGGCGGTCAGGCGGCCGATCATCAGCCCCACCATCACCCCGACGATCGCCAGCGACAGCAGCATGCGCGGCAACGCCTTCGAACGCACATCCGGTTCGGGGGTAGAATGCCCGTCATCCTCTTGCTTGGAGCCGTGCATGTTTCACGTCATCCTTTTTCAACCAGAAATTCCGCCGAATACCGGCAATATCATTCGCCTGTGCGCCAACAGCGGCTGCCACCTGCACCTGATCGAACCCATCAGCTTCGAACTGGATGACAAGCGCCTGCGCCGCGCGGGGCTGGATTACCACGAGTATGCCACGCTCAAGCGCCACCAGAGCCTGGCCGAATGCCTGGAAAGCCTGGGCAACCCACGGCTGTTCGCCTTTACCACCAAGGGCTCGCACCCGTTCCACGAGGTCGCGTACGAGCCGGGTGACGCGTTCCTGTTCGGGCCGGAGAGCCGCGGGCTGCCGGCAGAAGTCCTCGACAGCCTGCCCGCCGAGCAACGCCTGCGCCTACCCATGCGCCCAGGCTGCCGCAGCCTGAACCTGTCCAACACGGTGGCGGTGACGGTGTATGAGGCCTGGCGGCAGAACGGATTTGCCGGGAGCTGATGTGTAAGCCTGCACTGGCCCTATCGCCGGCAAGCCGGCTCCCACAGGGACCACGTGCGGCTTCCCACACAGCCAACAAAAAAGCGCCCCTAGAGGCGCTTTTCCGATACCGGCAGCAGTTACTGAACGGTTGGCGCTTCGCCGGCTTCCTGCATGCGCTGCATTTCTTGCGCGTACAGGGCGTCGAAGTTGACCGGCGACAGCATCAGCGCCGGGAACGAACCACGGGTCACCAGGCTGTCCAGGGTCTCGCGGGCATACGGGAACAGGATGTTCGGGCAGAACGCACCCAGCGTGTGGCTCATAGAAGCAGCATCGAGGTTGGCGATGAGGAAGATACCCGCCTGCTGCACTTCAGCGATGAACGCGACTTCGTCGCCGTTCTTCACGGTGACCGACAGGGTCAGCACCACCTCATGGAAGTCGCCTTCCAGGGCCTTTTGCTTGGTGTTCAGGTCCAGGGCAACGCTCGGCTCCCAGGTCTGACGGAAGATCTGCGGGCTTTTCGGGGCCTCGAACGACAGGTCGCGCACATAGATACGCTGCAGGGAGAACTGAGGGCTGTTGTCTTCAGCAGCAGCGCCGTTGGTCTGTTGGTCAGTCATGGCAGATCCTTATCCTAATGTTTTCGAATGCAGTGCAAATCAGGCCGCCAGCAACGCGTCGAGCTTGCCGGCGCGCTCCAGGGCATAGAGGTCATCGCATCCACCGACATGGGTGCTGCCGATCCAGATCTGCGGCACCGACGTGCGGCCGGCTTTCTGGGCCATCTCGGCACGCAGTTGCGGTTTGCCGTCGACCTTGATTTCCTCGAATGCCACGCCCTTGCTCTCGAGCAGGTACTTGGCACGCATGCAGTAGGGGCAGTAGTCGCTGGAATAAACGATGACGGGCTTCATATCACTTCACCAGGGGCAGGTTATCGGCTTTCCAGCTGGAAACGCCACCGCTCAGTTTGGCGGCGTTGTAACCGGCCTTGAGCAGATCGCGGCAAATGCTGCCGGACTGCTGGCCCATCGCGTCGACGACGATCAGGGTCTTCTCTTTGTGCTTGTCCAGCTCGGCCATGCGGTTGGCCAGCTTGTCCTGCGGAATGTTCACCGCACCCACGATGTGACCGGCGGAATACTCCTTGGCCGGGCGGATATCGATCACCAGTGCCTTGTCGGCATTGACCAGGGCAGTCAGCTGACCGTTGCTCAGGCTCTGCCCGCCACGGCGGATTTCATTGATGAGCAGCAGGGCCAGCAGAATGAAGAAGATCGCAACCAGGATGTAGTGATCTGTCGCGAATTGAATCAGGTGAGCAACCATCAGCGGTGTTCCAGGCGATTGAAAATGCCGGCCAGTATACACAGCCCCTTGGTACCACCAAAGCCCGACGGGCCGGCCACCAGACCAGCTTCATGTTGCCATTGCGCGCGCGCCGGTCGGGGGATGGGACGATTATTCGCCGCACGTGGCGTATTTGCCCTAAAATGCGTTTCTTTATCATCTTTGAACAACCGTGAGTTTGATTGATGACGAGTACGCCCAAACCCCTGGTCCTGATCATCCTGGATGGCTTCGGCCACAGCGAAAGCCCTGAATACAACGCCATCTACGCCGCTAACACGCCGGTCTACGACCGCCTGCGCGCCAGCCAGCCGCATGGCCTCATTTCCGGCTCGGGCATGGATGTCGGCCTGCCGGACGGGCAGATGGGCAACTCCGAAGTCGGTCACATGAACCTGGGCGCGGGCCGCGTCGTCTATCAGGACTTCACCCGGGTGACCAAGGCCATCCGCGACGGTGAGTTCTTCCAGAACCCGGTGCTCACCGGTGCGGTGGACAAGGCTGCCGGTGCCGGCAAGGCCGTGCACATCCTTGGCCTGCTGTCCGATGGTGGCGTGCACAGCCACCAGGACCACATCGTTGCCATGGCCGAACTGGCCGCGCAGCGCGGCGCGGAAAAAATCTATCTGCACGCCTTCCTCGATGGCCGTGACACCCCGCCACGTAGCGCGCAGTCGTCCATCGAGCTGCTCGACGCCACCTTCGCCAAGCTGGGCAAAGGCCGCATCGCCAGCCTGATCGGCCGCTACTACGCCATGGACCGCGACAACCGCTGGGACCGCGTCAGCGCCGCCTATAACCTGATCGTCGACAGCAGCGCCGAATACACCGCTGACACCGCCGTGGCAGGCCTGCAAGCGGCCTACGCCCGTGACGAGAGCGACGAGTTCGTCAAGGCCACGCGCATTGGCGCAGCAGTCAAGGTCGAAGACGGCGATGCCGTGATCTTCATGAACTTCCGCGCCGACCGCGCTCGCGAGTTGTCGCGCGCCTTCGTCGAGCCCGATTTCACCGAATTCGCCCGTGCACGCCTGCCAAAAATGGCGGCCTACATCGGCCTGACCCAGTATTCGGCGAAAATCCCGGCACCCGCTGCCTTTGCCCCGTCCAGCCTGAACAATGTACTGGGCGAGTACCTGGCAAAGCACGGCAAGACCCAACTGCGTATCGCCGAAACCGAAAAATACGCCCACGTCACCTTCTTCTTCTCCGGTGGCCGCGAAGAGCCATTCGAAGGCGAAGAGCGCATCCTGATCCCATCGCCGAAGGTCGCCACCTACGACCTGCAGCCGGAAATGAGCGCACCGCAAGTGACCGACCGCATTGTCGAAGCCATCGAGCAACAGCGCTTCGACGTGATCGTGGTCAACTACGCCAACGGTGACATGGTCGGCCACACCGGCGTGTTCGAAGCGGCAGTCAAGGCTGTCGAAGCGCTGGACAACTGCGTTGGCCGCATTGTCGAGGCGCTGGACAAGGTCGGTGGCGAAGCGCTGATCACCGCCGACCACGGGAACGTCGAGCAGATGGAAGACGAGTCCACCGGCCAGGCCCACACCGCACACACCACCGAGCCGGTGCCGTTCATCTACGTCGGCAAGCGCAACGTGAAAGTGCGTGATGGCGGCGTGCTGGCCGATGTTGCGCCGACCATGTTGAAGCTGCTGGGGCTGGACAAGCCTGCCGAAATGACCGGCACTTCGATTCTGGTAGACGCCTGACAGCTGCAAGCTGCAAGCTGCAAGCTGCAAGCGAGAGGTGGCGCGCTTTTTCTTGCCGCTTGTAGCTTCACGTTTGCAGCTGATTCAATTTGCCCGCCCAGGCGGGCATACTAGGCCAGTCTCCATCCTTGGTACGCCAAACCCCATGCTTCGCGCCCTGATCTTCCTAGCCTTGTCATGCCTGCTCAGCCCGGCCTTCGCCGATGAGCGCGCACAGACCCAGCAGCAACTGGACGCCACCCGCCAGGACATTGCCGAGCTCAAGAAAACACTGGGCAAGCTCCAGGAAGAAAAAGCCGGTGTGCAAAAGGACCTGAAAGCCACCGAGACTGACATCGGCAACCTCGAAAAGCAGGTGGAGGCACTGCAGCAAGCACTAAAAAAGACCGAGGGCGAGCTGGAGCGCCTTGAAACCGAGAAAAAAAAACTCCAGACCGCCCGCGTTGAACAGCAACGGCTGATCGCCATTCAAGCCCGCTCGGCCTACCAGAACAACGGTCGCGAGGAATACCTCAAGCTGCTGCTCAACCAGCAGAACCCAGAGAAATTCGCCCGCACCCTGACCTACTACGACTACATGAGCAAGGCGCGCCTGGAGCAGCTGCGCACCTTCAACGAAACCCTCCGCCAGCTGGCCAGTGTCGAGCAGCAAATGTCTGCCCAGCAGCAACAGTTGCTGGCCCAGCGCGCCGACCTCGACAGCCGCCGCCAGGCCCTGGAGAGCGAACGCGGCAAGCGCCAGCAGGTATTGGCCAAGCTCAATAGCGACATGAAAGACCGCGACCAGAAGCTCCAGGCCCGTCAGCAGGACCAGGCCGACCTGGCCAAAGTCCTCAAGACCATCGAGGAAACCCTGGCACGCCAGGCCCGCGAGGCTGAAGAGGCACGCAAGAAAGCCCTGCTGGCGCAGCAGGAAGCGGAAAAACGCCGGCAGCAAGAGGCCCTGGCCGCCGCTGCGCGCGACCAGGCGCGCGAGCCTGAAGCGCCGGCAGAGCCGCCGAAAAAGGCCCGTACCACCCTCGGGCCGATGGTTTCCAGCGACGGTGCCAACTACGGCGGTGCATTTTCTGCAGCACGGGGCAAACTTCCTTGGCCAGTCAATGGTCGATTGCTGGCACGCTTCGGCGATGCACGCGGCAACGATGCCCGGGCCAAATGGGACGGCGTGATGATCAGCGCCAACCCCGGCACACAAGTGCGCGCCGTGCACGGCGGGCGTGTGGTGTTCGCCGACTGGTTGCGCGGCGCCGGGCTTCTGGTCATTCTCGATCATGGCAACGGTTACCTGAGCCTGTACGGCCATAACCAGAGCCTGCTGAAAAGCGCCGGTGACATCGTCAAGGCCGGTGAAGCCATATCCACCGTCGGCGACAGCGGTGGCCAGGACGCGGCAGGCTTGTACTTCGCCATCCGCCAGCAGGGCCGGCCTACCGACCCTTCGCAGTGGTGCCGGGGTTAGTCAACTTTCTACGGCGCGGCCCAAACGCTGCACCGATGCTCCGCAGGGAGCGCTTACAGGATCAGGAGTCCGTTCGACATGCTGCACTCGCCTCGTCTCACCCAGTTGGCCCTGTCCATCGCCCTGGCGGTCGGCGCGCCCCTGGCCACTGCCGCGGAGCCGGCCAAGGCGGCAGCTGTGCCGGCCACCGAGGTCACTGCCAAGGCGCCACTGCCACTGGAAGAGCTGCGCACCTTCGCCGAAGTCATGGACCGCATCAAGGCGGCCTATGTCGAGCCGGTAGACGACAAGACCCTGCTGGAGAATGCCATCAAGGGCATGCTCAGCAACCTCGACCCACACTCGGCCTACCTAGGCCCCGAGGACTTCCAGGAACTGCAGGAAAGCACCAGCGGCGAATTCGGTGGGCTGGGTATCGAAGTGGGCCAGGAAGACGGCTTCATCAAGGTGGTCTCGCCGATCGATGACACCCCGGCCTCGCGTGCAGGCGTCCAGGCCGGCGACCTGATCGTCAAGATCAACGGCGCCCCGACCCGCGGCCAGACCATGACCGAAGCGGTGGACAAGATGCGCGGCAAGGTCGGCGACAAAATCACCCTGACCCTGGTCCGCGACGGCGGTAACCCCTTCGACGTGACCCTGGCCCGCGCGGTGATCCAGGTCAAGAGCGTGAAGAGCCAGCTGCTGGAAAACGACTACGGCTATATCCGCATCACCCAGTTCCAGGTCAAGACCGGCGACGAGGTGGGCAAAGCCCTGGCCAAGCTGCGCAAGGACAACGGCAAGAAACTGCGCGGGGTGGTGCTCGACCTGCGCAACAACCCGGGTGGCGTGCTGCAATCGGCCGTGGAAGTGGCCGACCACTTCCTCACCAAGGGCCTGATCGTCTACACCAAGGGCCGCATCGCCAATTCCGAACTGCGCTTCTCGGCCGACCCGGCCGACGCCAGCGAAGGGGTGCCACTGGTGGTGCTGATCAACGGCGGCAGCGCCTCGGCTTCGGAAATTGTAGCGGGCGCACTGCAAGACCAGAAGCGCGCCGTGCTGATGGGCACCGACAGCTTCGGCAAAGGCTCGGTACAAACCGTGCTGCCATTGGCCAATGACCGCGCCCTGAAGCTGACCACCGCACTGTACTTCACCCCCAATGGCCGTTCGATCCAGGCCCAGGGTATCGTCCCCGACATCGAAGTACGTCAGGCCAAGCTCACTGCCGAGGTCGACACCGACAACTTCAAGGAAGCCGACCTGCAGGGCCACCTGGGCAACGGTAACGGCGGCGCCGACCGCCCGACCGGCAGCAGCAAGCGCAAGGAGCGTCCACAGGACGACGACTTCCAACTGAGCCAGGCACTGAGCCTGCTCAAAGGCCTCAACATCACCTCGGGCAAATGATCCAGCCCGTGCGGTACCTGCTGTGCCTGGTGTTCTGCCTGTTGGCCGGGGTCGCGCAAGCGGCGCCGGCCGGCAAGGCCTACATGAGCATCATCATCGACGACCTTGGCCAGAGCCCCGAGCGGGACAGCCGCACCTTGGCCCTACCCGGCCCGGTGACCATGGCCATCATGCCCGACACCCCGCATGCAACCGACTTCGCCCGCCAAGCGCACAAGGCAGGCAAAACGGTGATCCTGCACATGCCCATGGACCCGGCCACCGGGCCCTACGCCTGGCACCCCGGCATCGCCGGCGAAGAGCTGGCCCGGCGCCTGGACAGCGCGCTGCTCAAGGTGCCTTACGCGGCCGGCATCAACAACCATATGGGCAGCCGCATGACGGCCCAGCGCGAACCCATGGCCTGGCTGATGGGCGAATTGCAGCGCCGCCACCTGTTCTTCGTCGACAGCCGTACCAGTGCCGCCACCGTCGCGGCTGCAGAAGCACAGGCGCAAGGCCTGGCGCATGTCTCGCGGGATGTGTTTCTCGATGACGTGCGCACCACCGAAGCCATTGCCGGGCAGTTGCAACAAGGCGTGGCCCTGGCGCACAAGCAAGGCTCGGCAGTGCTGATCGGCCACCCTTACCCGCAAACGCTGGAGGTGCTGGCCCGCGAACTGCCCCGCCTGAAAAGCCAGGGCATCACGCTGCTGGGTCTGCCACAGATGATTGCCGAGCGGAGCAACCAGGCCATGCCGGCACATGGCCGGCAGGGCCGCTACAGCAACCGATGAACCTGGGTTCGGCCAGAAGCAAGCCGCCCCGAACCTACTGTGCTGTTGGACGATCGAAAGGAATGATCCCCGTGGCTTGCTGTAATGTCAGCTTGCCGCGGTAAAGCTGCTGCCCTGTATCCCTGGCAACCTGGCTGCTCAGGTAACGCTGGGCCCACACCTTCAGGTGCCCCGAAGTAAAATCCCGGGCGTAGGCAGCCTGCGACCGCAAATGGAAATGCACAGCCCAGAGTTTACGGTTGTTTGACAAGAGCTGGACCAGGTACTCATCGAAAGCGCTACCGTCCGCCATGACATGCCGCTTGAGGTATACGACCTTGATCGCCTTCAAATCGTGAAGAAAGCGCAGGGCTTCGGCAGTGGGGCGGCTGGTGTGGGTGTACAGGGTGGTCAGTTGCACCTCCTTCTCTGTACGCAGCGTATCCACTTCCTGTTCCAAGGTCCTGATCAGCGCATCGTCGCCACCGGCATCGCGCACTACGCTCACTGCCTCGGTCAGTTTGTTCAGCTGAAGATCGTATATCCTGGCCACCAGCGACCCGCTGATATCGATCTTGACATAGGCCTTGGCTGAGGCTCGATGGTCATTGCTCTTATTCAGTAGGGACTGCACCCAACTAGCGAGATCGGCTAGGGGGGCTTCGTCGGGTAACGATGGCTGCTGGACCTCGCGCCACTCGCCATCTACTTGTTCAAAGGTGGCCAATACCTTATCGCTGATCTTCTCACGCACCTCGAGCAAGGATTGCCCTTCGATAAGGTTGCCGATCATCAGTTGGCCCTGGGCATTACGCACCAACCGCTGCGGCACGAGGGACGCCGGATAAGGCCTACGCCCGGTCGGTAGAAGGGGGTGATCCTGCTCATCATACGCTATGCCCAGACGTACGTTCACATCGAGCTTGAGTTTGCTGATGTGCTCCCGATAGCGCTTGATCATGGCCGGTTCGATCAACGCCCCACCCTCTCGGCAAACGCGATCGCTGTTGACCAGTGCAGCACTGTATTCGTCCCAGGCTTCGTGGAGGATGACAACCCTGTCCTGCGCCGGCAGGTTGGAGAAGGCCAGCTCGCCGTGGGCTTCGGCCGCGTTGCGCAGGCTTGAGCTGGCCAGGGCAGCTTTGTAGCCTGCAAGTACGTCTGGCCGGTCGCTTTCCAGGTGCAGCGCCAGCTCGGCCAGATTCACCACTTGGTGTAAACGCAGTTGAACTGTACTGACGCGGCGCTTGGCAATTATGTCTGCGACGGTGCGTTTGGCGTTGCCCCCCCAATCCTGTACCTCGAAATCTTCCGGCGTTTCGGTCAACAATTGATCCAGCTGCTCACTCCCGACCAACATGCGATCCTGCACGTCGATCACGACTTGCTGTTTGACGCGCAACTTCTCATACAAATCCGCGAATTCACGAACTGGCCGCCCATCCAGCGCGTTTTGCATCTCCACAAGTTCGGGGTAATTCGCAAGGCTCCAGAGCTCGGTGAAAATAATCTCGGCATCGTTGATAGCGCTGTTGCGAACAACTTTATCGTGCTCGGCAAGCACCCCGTCCCAGCCCCCCTTTTCCCGCTCACGGGCAAATTTGTCTTCTCGCATGGTCGCGTGCAGCGCCAGTATTTCAATATCGGCGCCGACCGCAGCTTCCAGCTCCTTCAGCATCAGGTTCATCTGTGTGAAGTGGTCCTGCTCGAACGTAATCTTGCGCTCATCGTAAAGCGCGAGCGTTGTGCACAACTGCGACTTCCCCGCCTCGTCTTCGGCGGGCAACGCGGCCAGCCTTTCGGATGCGTTGGCCCGAAGTTCCCTGAGTTTCAGCAGTTTTTCGCGCAATTCCTGCGCAGCCCTGGCAAAAGGCCCGGCTTGCTCTCTGGCCTCCCGGGCGCGGTTGTCAAGGCGACTTATCTTTTGGTGCAAGTCGCGAAACCGAGCACCCAGCCTCTCTTGAGTAAATTTTGGCCCCATGCCACCCCGCAGACCAAGCGCCGTGTCCACACGCCACGCGCCGTCGACGAAACGCAGCCAGGGCCCCGCGGCTCCGCCACCATCGACCACCCGTACACCCTCTGGCAACCGCTCCACGCGGTAGGTATCACTGGCCAGGGCTACATAATGATCGCCGTCGATCAGGTACAAGCCCGTCGCCGTACCTTGGTTCAAGGGCTGCACGCCCGCAAGCGAGACCGGTGCACGCATGGCCCTGAGTGCTTCGCGCTGTTCGCGCGACAACCAATTGAAGCCACTCTGACCTCGCCATGAAAAATCGAGCCAGCGGCTCGGCAGCGCTTGGCCAGGCGCAGGCGTTTCCTCGATAGGCGCGATTGCAATTTCGGCAAATGCGCCGCGCTGCGCCTCAGGCCCCTCGACCTCCGCCGCACCGGGCAATGCATAGGCGGGAAAGGCTTTGGCGGGTTGCCTGGCATGCAGCAACACCATGCCCAGGTTCAATATCAGGTCAACCGTTGCCGCCGACCGATCAAACTCATTGCCACGCTCCAAGGCCTCAATGTCTTGCTGCAACGCGTTGAGCAATTGCACCAACCAGGCCACCGAGGCCACAGGCCCCCGAAGCGCCAAGGTCACGACATCGAACAACAGCCATGCCCCCTCGCACAAGGTCTGCCAGCGGCTCTCGGCGTTGGACACAGACTGTTCATCAGCGAGCGTCAGCAGCAGGTCCCGATTGGCTGTATAAAGTTTCTCGTCAATGTTGCTACGCCAGAATTCGATCGCCAGCCTGGCAGGTTCCGGACGCTCAGGCAGCGCATAGGGGTCGATGCCGATGACGCTGATGTGCGGTTCGCGGAAACCACCATGGTCGTAGACAGGCCTGGCGCTGGGCTGCATCCAGTCGAGAATACTCTCCTGCAAAATCTCCGATTCACGCACGTGTTCGAGCAAAGCCGAGAGGCTGGCATATTCACGCAGCGTGTCTTTGGCGAACAAGGGCCGGTACAGCAACACCAGCGAGGGTTCCGCGCAAAACAGAATGTACATGCAGCGTACCGGGTCCGTGACCCTGGACGCTGCGCTACGCCTGAACGCCAGCGGAAACAGGATCATGCGCGGCGCGTCGGGGTCGACGTGCCCCGCACAATAGTCGACCACGCATTGCAGGCCTGACTCTTTGATCTTGCCGTCCATCTTGGCAGTGAGTGCAGCGGCCAGCAGTGCTGCACGCCATTCCCGCCCCAGGCGCGTGACCCGGTCCGCGCGCTTGACCGGATCGTCCAGTTGCGCCGCGACATAGGCAGGATAATGGCTACCGATATCCACTTTGGTCACGAGGGCTCTGGCGGCGTCGGCATCGAGCCATGCCGGTGCCTCACCCCCGCCACGCAGGTAAATGCGCTCGATTGCCGCCCCCTTGAGCGACGCGAGGTTGCCAATGGCAAATTCGGTGAGCGTCTTGCTCCCGGCGAAGGCCAATGGCTCGCCGCCGCCGGTGCCTGTGCCCGCCCCACCAGGGATCCCACGGGCCAGGTAAAGGTCGAATACAAGATCGTCCGGCGAGCTGTCTGCCCCGTGATCCTCGCGGATCTGCCTGGTCAGCCGTTGACGGGCGTAATCGGTCAGCGATTGAACGCCATCCAGTGCTGAGACCCCACCCGAGTCGAGCTGGTAAAGCGCGAGTTGCAGCAAGGCAGCGCTGCAGGCAAAACTGTCCTGCGCACTGGCCATCAACCCAGGGGGAGGTTGCACTGCCGGGGTTTCATCCGGGTACCCCACGAACCACGAAGAAGGGTCGCCAAGCTGGTCAAAACGCTGCTCAAGGGCCGGAACATCCTGGATATCGGCATAACGCGCAAGCTCGACCCTGGCGAGCACCGTATCGAGCAGCAGCGAGACCTGCTGGGCAAACACATTGCCGGTGGCGGGATAGCGTTGCCAACTCATCCGTTCGAAGGCGTAGCGTTGCGCCAGTTCGTCACGCAAGGCCAGGCCAAACGCGTGCAACGACTCGAAACTGCGTACTATCCCCGAAGGTGCGCACCACAGGATGACCTCACGCTCATCCCACTCGGCGGCTATCAGCATCTGGCATTGCAGTTGATCGTATTGCATGGAGGCACTGGTCAGCCGGGCCTGCACGAAGTACACCGCGGGCTGCTCATCACCGCCGTGCAGCAGGCCGCGGATACAGGCCTGCTCCTGCGGGTCCAGTCCCTGCCAGGGCAAGCTGCGCAGTAGCGCGAGCTTGAGCAGCAACTGCAACCATTCGTCGCGACTCACCCCGGCGCTGCCCTTGCCTCGCCAGAACTCGAGCTGGGCCTCGCAGAAGTGTCGTGGCAAGTCCTCAACCAGCTGGTTCAGGGCAGCTGACAAGTCAGGCAATTGCCGGGTGTCGAACTCGCTCGACGAGCCGGCAAAACGATGGCTGCCGGTGAGCCCGAGGTTGTAATGGCGCCCATCCGCCAGTGGCGCCAGGCTCAACGCCTGAGGGTCGAGCAAGGCTTCCAGAACCCGATCCACAAAGGGTGTGGTGGTCCAATACGCAGTAGCGGGGTCTGGGCTGTCCAGCATCAGTGGGTCAGCATTTGTCAGGGCTGGCGTGGTGTTGGCCAACCATGGCAGGTGCGGCAGCAGCACGCGCAGTAGCTGCGCACTGGCGACCTGGCGCAGGGTCGGCCGGCCGTCGAACTGCCCGGCCACGGCCTGGCGGAAATCGAAGGGGGGTATCTTGTAACTCGTCATGCTGGGTGCCTCCGCTGAAAAAACCGCAGGCTGCGGTATTCAGGTGCGATACCCGCGCTACATATTGCTCAAAAAAAAGGCCTTGCACGGTGGGCAAGGCCTTTTCTTCATTGCAGCAGCGTCAGCTGTACACTCGCCCCAGCAACTGGCGATGGCTTTCGAACTGGTCCAGCACGTCACGCACGATCTGCTCGGGCGCAAAGCCCATCAGGTCGTACTCCTGGCTGCCGTCGTGCAGGTACACCTCGGCACGGTAGAAGCGTTGACGGACTTCCGGCTCGCCTTCCACCGGCGCCTCGCTCGGTGCCGCCAGGTAGCCGTCCAGGCTCACTTCGTAGACGAACGGGTTACCCTCTTCCATCATCACCCGCAGGCCCATCATGTCGCGCGCCTGGCCAACACGGGACTCCACGTCGAAGCCCAGGGTCTGCAACTGGGCAGCAGCCTCTTTCAGGGCCGGGCTGACCTGCTTGTCCATGAAGCGCTGCACCACGGCCTGGGTCGGCTGCAGCTCCAGCTGGGTCAGCCGCTCACTGAACCCGCGTCGACCACGGGCAGCCAGTTCGGCGCGCTCCTGCTCTACCGCCACGTCCTGTTTCATGGCCTTGTACAGGCCGAACATGAACAGCACCAGCACCACCGAGAACGGCAGGCCCGCCAGCACGACCATGGTTTGCATGGCCTCAAAATTACCGGCGAACAGCAAACCGATGGTCACCAGGGTGATCACCACCGACCAGAACACCACCATCCAGTGCGGGGCATCCTCGTCGACCTTGCCGCCTTTGCAGGACAGGTTGGCCATCATCACCGCACCGGAATCGGCCGGGGTCAGGAACAGCACGAAGCCGACGAACACCGCCACCCCGATCACGAGCTTGGCTGCCGGGAAGTATTCCAGCAGTTGGTAGATCGACATCGAGGGTTGTTCCAGCGCAGTCTTGCCCAACTCGACCGCGCCCTGGTTGATCACCAGGTCCAGCGCGGTGTTACCGAAGATCGACAACCAGGCCAAGGTGAAGCCCAGCGGGATCAGCAGCACACCCATGACCAGCTGGCGCACCGTGCGGCCTTTGGAAATACGGGCGATGAACATGCCTACGAACGGGCCCCAGGAAATCCACCAGGCCCAGTAGAACACGGTCCACAGGCCCAACCAGCGTTCGGACTTGCCAGCCTCGCCCTCATACACGTACAGGTCGAAGGTTTTCAGCACGATACCGTTGAGGTAATCGCCTACGTTCTGCACGAAGCCGTTCAGCAGGTGCAGGGTTTCGCCGCCCAGCAGGACGAAGATCAGCAAGCCGCTGAACAGCATGATGTTCAGGTTGGACAGGCGGCGAATGCCGTTTTCCACACCCGAAACCGCCGCCACGGTAGCTACGCCAGCCATCACCAGGATCACCACCAGCAGGTTGGTCTTGCTGTGGTCCATGCCGAACAGGTACTCCAGCCCGGACGACACCTGCATGGCACCGATGCCCAGGTTGGTGACCAGGCCCAACAGGGTGACGAACATGCCGAAGATGTCCACGGCATTGCCGGCGGCACCCTTGACCCAACGTTCGCCGACCAGGGGGTACAACGCCGAGCGCAGCGCCAGCGGCTGGTTATGCCGGTAGGCGAAGTAGCCCACGGCCAGGCCGACCAGCGCATAGATCGCCCAGCCATGCAGGCCCCAGTGCAGGAAGGTCAGCTGCAGGCCCTGGCGCGCGGCTTCCAGGCTTGCCGGGGTGCCCTCCGGTGGGTTGAAGTAGTGGTCCAGGGGCTCGGAGGCGCCAAAGTACAGCAGCGAAATACCGATGCCCGAAGAGAACAGCATGCCGGCCCAGGCGCCATAGCTGAAGTCGGGCTGGTCGTCCTTGCCGCCGAGCTTGAGGCTGCCGTAATCGGAGAAGGCCAGGTAGACGACGAACAGCAGGTAACCGCAGATCACCAGCATGTAGTACCAGCCAAAGGTGCGCGTCAGCCACTTCTGGGCCACGCCCAGCACCTGGCCGGCAGTTTCGGGTACAGCGATCAGCAAGGCAGTCAGAACAAGGATCATCAGCGCCGAGGTGAAGAACACCACGCGGTTGACCCGTACCCTCTCGGCGGGGGGCTTGGTAAGTGAGGCAGAACTCATTGCACGAATGCTCCGGGCAGTGCGGCTGTGGAGGCTAATCATTCTTTCCCGAGCAATTGGTGGAATATCCCCACTGCATCAGGTGTTATAAAAGCACCCTGGAAACCGTGATCCCGAATCGATACGTTGCAAAAAACAGACAGGTGGTCTGCTGCAAATGCCACGCTTTACCCGCTGGGTGCGCGCATTCGTCACAGATCACCCCGCCCGCTCCAAGGGCCCGCCGCAGGGCCGGGGCCACGTGGCAGAATCTGTATTTCGCATCGCTGATGCCCGTCAACGCCTTGTATTACGGGGGTTACGCGATTTCCTGGGGTGTCAATTCGTGCCTGCTCGACGACCTGAAAGACTGTCAATGGCACAAATTGTCGCAGAGCTTATTCTTTATTGATTGAACGTTCAATCAAAACAAAATAGACTGGTCTTCGCCGAGTCAGCCGCCTGTCGCCTGCTCGCAGGCCTGAGGAGATAGCAAGATGCCCAAGGTCGGTATGCAACCCATCCGCCGCCAGCAGTTGATCGAAGCCACGTTGCAGGCTGTCGACCAGGTCGGCCTGGGGGACGCCAGCATTGCGCTGATTGCCCGTTTGGCCGGGGTGTCGAACGGCATCATCAGTCACTACTTTCGGGACAAGAACGGCCTGATAGCAGCGACGATGGGTTACATCATGAATATGCTCAACGAAGGCGTTCGAGCACGTCGCCAGGCCCTGACGGACGACAGCCCGCGCGCTCACCTGAAAGTGATCATCGAGGGCAACTTCGATGCCAGCCAGGTGAACGGCCCGGCGATGAAAACCTGGTTGGCCTTTTGGGCTTCCAGCATGCACCAGCCCGATTTGCACAGGTTGCAACGGATCAACGACCACCGTTTGTACTCCAACCTGTGTTGCCAGTTTCGCCGTGCCTTGCCGCTTTACCATGCGCGCAAGGCCGCCCGTGGCCTGGCAGCCCTGATCGACGGTCTGTGGCTGCGCGGTGCCTTGTCGGGTGATGCATTCGACACTGGCCAGGCAGTACGGATTGCTTACGAATACATGGATCTACAACTGGCTAAGCAGCACACCCTGGGCACCAACGACCCGGCTGCTGAACAAGCGCGCACGGCCCTTGCCCACCCGGCAGGAGCGTGACGCAAAGCCAAACCACACACTGCACTTGCGAGGACACTATGGCCCGTTTCGGAACGCAAAAACTCTACATTGATGGCGCTTACGTCGACGCTGGCAGCGATGCCACTTTCGAAGCCATCAACCCGGCTACCGGCGAAGTCCTTGCCCACGTGCAGCGTGCGACCGAGGCTGACGTCGAGAAAGCCGTCGAAAGCGCCGAGCGTGGCCAGAAAGTCTGGGCTGCGATGACCGCCATGCAGCGCTCGCGCATCCTGCGCCGCGCCGTCGACATCCTGCGTGAGCGCAACGACGAGCTGGCCATGCTGGAAACCCTGGACACCGGCAAGTCGTACTCGGAAACCCGCTACGTCGACATCGTCACCGGCGCCGATGTGCTGGAGTACTACGCAGGCCTGGTACCGGCCATCGAGGGCGAGCAGATCCCGCTGCGTGAGTCGTCCTTCGTCTACACCCGCCGCGAGCCGCTGGGCGTGACCGTAGGTATCGGTGCCTGGAACTACCCGATCCAGATCGCCCTGTGGAAATCCGCCCCGGCCCTGGCCGCTGGCAACGCGATGATCTTCAAGCCATCGGAAGTCACGTCGCTGACCACCCTCAAACTGGCCGAGATCTACACCGAAGCCGGCCTGCCCAATGGCGTGTTCAACGTGCTGACCGGCAGCGGCCGTGAAGTCGGTACCTGGCTGACCGAGCACCCCCGCATCGAAAAGGTCTCCTTCACCGGCGGCACCACCACCGGCAAGAAGGTCATGGCCAGCGCCTCGAGCTCGTCGCTCAAGGAGGTCACCATGGAACTGGGCGGCAAGTCGCCGCTGATCATCTGCGCCGATGCCGACCTGGACAAGGCCGCCGACATCGCCATGATGGCCAACTTCTACAGCTCGGGCCAGGTATGCACCAACGGTACCCGCGTGTTCATCCCGGCTGAAATGAAGGCTGCCTTCGAAGCCAAGATCGCCGAGCGCGTTGCGCGCATCCGCGTTGGCAACCCGGAAGACGAAAACACCAACTTCGGCCCGCTGGTCAGCTTCCAGCACATGGAAAGCGTGCTGGGCTACATCGCCAAGGGCAAAGAGGAAGGTGCCCGCCTGCTGTGCGGCGGCGAGCGTCTGACCACCGGTGAGTTCGCCAAAGGCGCCTTCGTGGCCCCGACCGTGTTCACCGACTGCAGCGACGACATGACCATCGTCAAGGAAGAGATCTTCGGCCCGGTGATGAGCATCCTCACCTATGAAACCGAGGAAGAAGTGATCCGCCGCGCCAACGACACCGACTACGGCCTGGCCGCCGGTGTCTGCACCAACGACATCACCCGCGCCCACCGCATCATCCACAAGCTCGAAGCCGGTATCTGCTGGATCAACGCCTGGGGTGAATCGCCGGCCGAGATGCCGGTCGGTGGCTACAAGCAGTCGGGCGTAGGCCGTGAAAACGGCGTCAGCTCGCTGGCCCAATACACCCGTATCAAGTCGGTTCAGGTCGAACTGGGCGGCTACAACTCGGTCTTCTGACCGACAGTTGCAAGCCGCAAGCTTCAAGCTGCAAGAAAGAGCCGGTCGGCGTCAGACCGCCGGCCCTTGCAGATACCATCCATTCGCAAGCTTCGCCCAGCTGCTTTTTCTTGCAGCTTGTAGCTAGAAGCTTGCCGCTGCATTTCGGAGAAATGCCATGGAATACGATTACATCATCGTCGGTGCCGGCTCCGCCGGTAACACACTGGCCACCCGCCTGACCGAAGATGCCGGCGTCACCGTACTGCTGCTGGAAGCCGGCGGCCCTGACTACCGCTTCGACTTCCGCACCCAGATGCCAGCAGCCCTGGCCTTCCCGCTGCAAGGCCGCCGCTACAACTGGGCCTACGAGACCGACCCGGAGCCGTTCATGGACGGCCGCCGCATGGAGTGTGGCCGCGGCAAGGGCCTGGGTGGTTCGTCGCTGATCAACGGCATGTGCTACATCCGCGGCAACGCCATGGACTTCGACGGCTGGGCAGAACTGCCAGGCCTGGAAGACTGGACCTACCTCGACTGCCTGCCGTACTTCCGCAAGGCCGAAACCCGCGACATCGGCCCTAACGACTACCACGGCGGTGACGGCCCGCTCAGCGTCGCCACGCCCAAAGCAGGCAACAACCCGCTGTTCAACGCAATGGTCGAAGCCGGTGTACAAGCCGGTTACCCGCGTACCGAAGACCTCAACGGCTACCAGCAGGAAGGCTTTGGCCCGATGGACCGTTCGGTGACCAAGAACGGCCGTCGCTCCAGCACCGCCCGTGGCTACCTGGACCAGGCCAAGAAACGCCCGAACCTGACCATCGTGACCCACGCCCTCAGCGACCGCGTGCTGTTCGAAGGAAAGCGCGCGGTTGGCGTTACCTACCTGGTGGGCGACAGCGAAGAGCGCGTAGAAGCCCGTGCCCGCAAGGAAGTGATCGTCAGCTCCGGCGCCATCGCTTCGCCGCAGCTGCTGCAGCGTTCCGGCGTTGGCCCGCGTGCCCTGCTGGAAAGCCTCGACATTCCGGTGGTGCACGACCTGCCGGGCGTGGGTGAAAACCTGCAGGACCACCTGGAGCTTTACCTGCAGTACGCCTGCACCCAGCCGGTGTCGCTGTACCCGTCGCTGCTGTGGTGGAACCAGCCGGCCATTGGTGCCGAGTGGCTGTTCAACGGCACCGGCATCGGCGCCAGCAACCAGTTCGAGGCTGGCGGTTTCATTCGCAGCCGCCCGGAATTCAAGTGGCCGAACATCCAGTACCACTTCCTGCCGGTGGCGATCAATTACAACGGTTCCAATGGCGTGAAGGAGCATGGCTTCCAGGCGCACATGGGTTCGATGCGCTCCCCGTCCCGCGGCCGCATCCAGGCCAAGTCGAAAGACCCGCGCCAGCACCCGAGCATCCTGTTCAACTACATGTCCTCCGAGCAGGACTGGCAGGAATTCCGTGACGGCATCCGCCTGACCCGCGAAATCATGGCCCAGCCGGCACTGGACCCGTACCGTGGCCGCGAAATCAGCCCCGGCGCGCATGTGCAAACCGATGAAGAGCTGGACAAGTTCATCCGCGAGCACGCCGAAACCGCCTTCCACCCGTCCTGCTCGTGCAAGATGGGCACCGACGACATGGCGGTGGTCGATGGCGAAGGCCGTGTGCACGGCATGCAGGGCCTGCGCGTAGTGGATGCGTCGATCATGCCGTTGATCATCACCGGCAACCTCAACGCCACCACGATCATGATCGCCGAGAAAATCTCGGACAAGATCCGTGGTCGCAAGCCGTTGCCACGCAGCACCGCCGAGTACTACGTGGCTGGTGATGCCCCGGTCAAAGGCAAGCCGATGCGTGAAGTGAAGCAGGCGTAAGCCTGCACCGGCCGCATCGCCGGCAAGCCGCCTGCCACAGGTTGAGCACCGGCAACATGACAAAAGGCACCCACCGCGGTGCCTTTTGCACATCTGCAGAAACGCTTTACATGCTGCCAATTCATCAGGTTAGAATCGATTGGCACGCGACTTGCCAGTCATTCCCCTTTCCAGCGTTATCCCGGAGTACCTGCCTTTGGATGCCAGCACCATCAACAGCCTGTTCCTGATCGGCGCATTACTGGTGGGCGCGAGTATTCTGGTCAGTTCGCTGTCGTCGCGCCTGGGCATCCCTATTCTGGTCATCATTCTCGCCGTGGGCATGGTCGCCGGTGTCGATGGTGGCGGCATCATCTTCAACAACTACCCGACCGCCTACCTGGTGGGCAACCTCGCCCTGGCGGTGATCCTGCTCGACGGCGGCCTGCGCACACGGGTGGCGAGCTTTCGCGTAGCGCTATGGCCGGCACTGTCGCTGGCCACGGTCGGGGTCATGATCACCACAGCCCTGACCGGCCTGGTTGCTGCCTGGCTGTTCAACCTGAGCCTGATCCAGGGCTTGCTGATCGGCGCCATCGTCGGCTCCACCGACGCCGCAGCGGTGTTTTCGCTGCTGGGCGGCAAGGGCCTGAACGAACGGGTCACCGCCACCCTGGAGATCGAGTCGGGCAGCAACGACCCGATGGCGGTCTTCCTGACAGTTACGCTGATCGACATGATTGCCAGCGGCCAGACCGGCCTGCACTGGAGCCTGCTCACCCACCTGCTGCGCGAGTTCGGCATCGGCGGGTTGCTGGGCCTGGGCGGCGGCTGGCTGATGCTGCAACTGGTCAACCGGATCAACCTGGCCGGTGGCCTCTACCCCATTCTGGTGGTGGCCGGTGGCCTGGTGGTGTTCTCGCTGACCAACGCCCTGCACGGCAGCGGCTTCCTGGCTGTGTACCTGTGCGGCCTGGTGCTGGGCAACAAGCCGATTCGCAGCCGCCATGGCATCCTGCACATGCTCGACGGCATGGCCTGGCTGGCGCAGATCGGCATGTTCCTGGTACTGGGGCTGCTGGTGACACCGCACGACCTGCTGCCCATTGCCCTGCCGGCACTGGGCCTGGCGTTGTGGATGATCCTGGTGGCGCGGCCTCTGTCGGTGGTGGCGGCATTGCTGCCGTTCAAGGCCTTCCACGGCCGCGAAAAAGGCTTCATCTCGTGGGTTGGCCTGCGCGGCGCGGTGCCGATCATTCTCGCGGTGTTCCCGCTGATGGCCGGCCTGCCGGACGCCCAGCTGTTCTTCAACCTGGCTTTCTTCATCGTGCTGGTGTCGCTGCTGGTGCAGGGCACCAGCCTGCCGTGGATGGCCAAGCTGCTGAAAGTGACGGTACCACCGGATCCGGCGCCCATCTCCCGCTCTGCGCTGGAGGTGCACATCACCAGCGAGTGGGAAATGTTCGTCTACCGCCTGGGCAAGGAGAAGTGGTGCATCGGCGCCGCCCTGCGCGAGCTGAAGATGCCGGAAGGCACACGCATCGCCGCCCTGTTCCGCGGCGAGCAGTTGCTGCACCCCTCTGGCAGCACCGTGCTGGAGGTCGACGACATGCTCTGCGTGATCGGCCACGAACACAACCTGCCGGCGCTGGGCAAACTGTTCAGCCAAGCGCCGCAGCGTGGCCTGGACCTGCGCTTCTTCGGCGACTTCGTTCTCGAAGGCGATGCCGAACTGGGTGCGGTGGCCGCACTGTATGGCCTGAAACTCGATGGCCTGGACGCGAAAATGCCGCTGGCGCAGTTCATCCGACAGAAGGTCGGAGGCGCTCCAGTAGTAGGTGACCAGGTGGAATGGCACGGCACGATCTGGACCGTGGCGACCATGGTCGGGAACAAGATCCAGAAAGTGGGCGTCAGATTCCCCGAAGGAACGCGACCCGGACCAGGATTGTTCCTCTAAACTTCGTTTCTGCCGGATCCACAAGTAGTCTGCCTATGTCCCTGCGCGCATACCTTCGCACAGCCCTGCTCGGGCTGTGCCTGTCCCTTTCCTTCGCGGCCACCGCGGCAGAGCCGCCAACGGCTGCCAGCATTCAGAACAGCCTCGACAAGATTGCCGAGCGCAAGCTGCCCGAGGCCGACCAGAAGGCCTTGCAGCAGGTTCTGGAACAGACCCTGAGCCTGCTGGCCAGCAAGGACGACAACGAGAAGAAGCTGGCCGCCCTCAAGCAGCAACTCAGTGCCGCACCCAAGGAAACCGACGACAGCCAGAAAGAGCTGGCCCGGCTCAAGCAAACCAAGGTTCAGCCGGTTGCCCAGCGCTATGCCAACCTCAACGTGCAGCAGCTCGAACAAATGCTCAGCGAGCGCAACACCCAGCAGGGCGAGCTGCAGAAGTCGCTGTCCGACGCCAACAGCCTGATCATCAACTCGCAGACCCGCCCCGAACGTGCCCAGGCCGAAATCAGCAGCAACCAGACCCGCGCCCAGCAGATCAACACCATCCTCAAGACCGGCAAGGACGGTGGCAAGTCGATCAACGCCGACCAGCGCAACCAGCTGAACGCAGAACTGGCTTCGCTCAACGCGCTGACCCTGCTGCGCCGCCAGGAACTGGCCGGCAACAGCGTGCTGCAGGACCTTGGCAACGCCCGCCATGACCTGCTGATCGAGCGTGCCGCGCGCCTTGAGCAGGAAATCCAGGACCTGCAGACGCTGATCAACGACAAGCGCCTGGCCCAGTCCCAGGAAACGGTCACCCAGCAATCGATCGAGGCGCAGAAGGCGGGCGGCAGCAGCCTGCTGGCCACCGAAAGCGCAGCTAACCTGAAGCTGTCCGACTACCTGCTCAAAAGCACCGACCGCCTCAATGAGCTGACCCAGCAGAACCTGCGCACCAAGCAGCAACTGGACAGCCTGACCCAAGCCGACCAGGCGCTGGACGAGCAGATCAACGTGCTCAAGGGCAGCCTGCTGCTGTCCAAGATCCTCTACAAACAGAAACAGACCCTGCCACACCTGAAACTCGACCGTGACCTGGCCGACCAGATCGCCGACACCCGCCTGTACCAGTTCGAGGTCAGCCAGCAGCGCGAGGTGATGAGCAGCCCGGTGACCTATGTCGACAAGCTGCTGGCAGCCCAACCGCAGGAACAGGTAACCCCGCAGCTGCGCAAGGCCCTGCTGGAGCTGGCGATCACCCGCAGCGACCTGCTGGAGCGGCTGAACCGCGAGCTTTCGGCGCTGCTCAACGAATCGATCACCCTGCAGCTCAACCAGAAACAATTGCTGGGCACTGCCCAGAGCCTGCGCACCACCCTCGACGAACAGATGTTCTGGATCCCCAGCAACAAGCCCCTGGACTGGGACTGGCTGCGCACCGTGCCGCAACGGCTGGCCGACCAGGTCGCCAACCTGCCGTGGGCCTCCAGCCTGAGCGAGCTGACCGACGGCCTCAGCCACCGGCCGCTGCTGTTCCTGCCGCTGTTGCTGGTGATCGGCGCTCTGTTATGGCGGCGCAAGTACCTGTACCAACGGCTGGGCAAGGTGCACCAGGACATTGGCCATTTCCGCCGCGACAGCCAGTGGCATACGCCACAGGCGATTCTTATCAATATCCTGCTGGCGATGCCGGTCAGCCTTGTCCTGGCGTTGTGCAGCTATGCCCTGCAAATCGACGCCCGCGGGCAGAACGCCAACCTCGGCGCGGCCCTGTGGCAACTGGCCCAGGCGTGGCTGGTGTTCTATACCGCCTACCGCATCCTTGCACCCGGCGGCGTGGCGGAAGTGCATTTCCGCTGGTACAAACCCCAGGTCGAGTTCCTGCGGGGCTGGGTACGCCGCCTGGGCACCGTGGTGCTGGCCCTGGTCGGGGTAGTGGCGGTGGCCGAGCACCAGCCGTCGGCGCTGGCCGACGATGTACTGGGTATTGGCGTGGTGCTGGCCTGCTATGCGCTGATGGCCTGGCTGCTCAGCCGCCTGCTGCTCAGCAGCCCGGCGCACCGTGACACTTCGCTGTTCCGCAAGGCGGTCGGCGTGGCGTTCACTGCGCTGCCTATCGCCCTGTTCGTCGCGGTGTGCTTCGGCTACTACTACACCGCCCTGAAACTCACCGACCGGCTGATCTACACCCTCTACCTGCTGCTGTTCTGGCTGGTGATCGAGGCCGCCTTCGTGCGCGGCCTGTCGGTTGCGGCCCGCCGCCTGGCCTACCAACGGGCACTGAGCAAGCGCGCGGCGGCCAAGGAAGGGCTGGACGGCGAAGTGGTGGTCGAAGAGCCGACCCTGGACATCGAGCAGGTCAACCAGCAATCGCTGCGCCTGATCCGCCTGGCCCTGCTGGGCGGTTTCATCGCTGGCCTGTACTGGGTATGGGCCGACCTGCTCTCGGTGTTCGCCTACCTCAACAACTTCGTGCTGTACGAATACACCAGCGGCACCGGCGCCGCTGCCAGCATGGTGCCCATCAGCCTGGGCGACCTGTTGGGGGCACTGGTGATCGTCGGTATCACCTTCGCCCTGGCCGGCAACCTGCCAGGCCTGCTGGAGGTGCTGGTGCTGTCACGCCTGAACCTTGCCCAGGGCAGCGCCTACGCCACCACCACCCTGTTGTCGTACACCATCGTCGGCGTGGGTATCGTCAGCACCCTGTCGACCCTGGGGGTCAGCTGGGACAAGCTGCAATGGCTGGTGGCGGCGCTGTCGGTGGGCCTGGGCTTCGGCATGCAGGAAATCTTCGCCAACTTCATCTCCGGCATCATGATCCTGTTCGAGCGCCCGGTACGCATCGGCGACACCATCACCATCGGCAACCTGTCGGGCACGGTGAGCAAGATCCGCATCCGCGCCACCACCATCACCGACTTCGACCGCAAGGACATCATCGTCCCCAACAAGACCTTCATCACCGGCCAACTGATCAACTGGTCGCTGACCGACACGGTCACCCGGGTCACGCTGAAGCTGGGCATCGACTATGGCTCCGACCTCGACCTGGTGCGCGAGCTGCTGCTCAAGGGCGCGCATGAAAACCCACGGGTGCTCAAGGACCCGGAACCGATCGTGTACTTCCTCAACTTCGGCGAAAGCTCGCTGGACCACGAACTGCGCATGCACGTGCGCGACCTGGGTGACCGCAACCCGACGCTGGATGAACTCAACCGCTTCATCAGCCGCGAGTTCAAGGCGCACGACATCAAGATCTCGGTACGCCAGGTCGAGGTGTTCCTGATGGACGCAGCCGGCGGCAAGCAGCAGCTGATACCGATGGAGCAGCCCAAACCCGATGGCACCCAACCTGTGTGAGTGGACGCCATAGGGCATGAACGCCCAGAATGCCTGCGAGGGCTTGGCCCTCGATCGCCGGCAAGCCAGCCCCCACAGCTGGGCCCCGCAAAGCGGCCCCAATGGCACCGACTTCCAGGAGCAGCCCGTGAAAGCCCTCGACCAACTCACTTTCGACAACCGCTTCGCCCGCCTGGGCGATGCGTTTTCTACCCAGGTGCTGCCCGAGCCCATCGCCGAGCCCCGCCTGGTGGTGGCGAGCGAGTCGGCCATGGCGCTGCTGAACCTCGACCCGGCCCAGGCCGAACTGCCTCTGTTCGCCGAACTGTTCAGCGGCCACAAGCTGTGGGACCAGGCCGACCCAAGGGCGATGGTGTACTCCGGCCACCAATTCGGCTCGTACAACC
The DNA here is from genome assembly GCF_003205245.1 of Pseudomonas sp. MB-090624. Taxonomy (NCBI): domain Bacteria; kingdom Pseudomonadati; phylum Pseudomonadota; class Gammaproteobacteria; order Pseudomonadales; family Pseudomonadaceae; genus Pseudomonas; species Pseudomonas sp. MB-090624. The sequence continues at coordinate 43,284 of NZ_QJRK01000017.1, forward strand.
CGCGCCTGGGCGATGGCCGCGGCCTGTTGCTGGCCGAGGTCCTGAACGACGCCAATCAGCACTGGGACCTGCACCTCAAGGGGGCCGGCCAGACGCCGTACTCGCGCATGGGCGACGGCCGCGCCGTGCTGCGCTCATCGATCCGCGAGTTCCTCGCCTCCGAAGCCCTGCACGCCCTGCACATTCCCACTAGCCGCGCGCTGTGCGTCATCGGCTCGAGCACCCCGGTATGGCGCGAAACACGTGAAAGCGCGGCCATGCTCACCCGCGTGGCGCAGAGCCACGTACGCTTCGGTCATTTCGAGTATTTCTACTACACCAAGCAGCCTGAGCAGCAACGGGTGCTGCTCGACCACGTCTTGCAACAGCACTACGCCGAGTGCGGCACCGCCGAGCAGCCTTACCTGGCGATGTTCCGCACCATCGTCGAGCGCAACGCCGACCTGATCGCCCGCTGGCAGGCCTATGGCTTCTGCCACGGGGTCATGAATACCGACAACATGTCGATCCTCGGCATTACCTTCGACTTCGGCCCGTATGCCTTCCTCGACGACTTCGACGCCAATTTCATCTGCAACCACTCCGACGACCGTGGTCGTTACAGCTACGCCAACCAGGTGCCCATCGCCCACTGGAACCTCAGCGCGCTGGCCCAGGCGCTGACCACGGTGGTCGAGGTGGAGCCGTTGAAGCAGGCGTTGAGCCTGTTCCTGCCACTGTACCAGGCCCATTACCTGGACCTGATGCGCAGGCGCCTGGGCCTGACCACGGCCGAGGATGACGACATGGCGCTGGTCGAGCGCCTGCTGCAGTGCATGCAGCGCGGTGGTGTGGACTACAACCTGTTCTTCCGCCGGCTGGGCGAGCAACCGGTGGCCGAAGCGTTGAAGGTGGTACGCAATGACTTCATCGACCTGGCCGGCTTCGATGCCTGGGGCGCCGAATACCTGGCCCGCTGCGAGCGTGAAGCCGGTAATGCCGAGGGGCGCCGCGAACGCATGCATGCAGTGAACCCGTTGTACGTGCTGCGCAACTACCTGGCGCAGAAAGCCATCGAGGCAGCTGAAGCGGGGGATTACAGTGAAGTGCGGCGGCTGCACCAGGTGCTGAGCAACCCCTTCGAGGAGCAACCCGGGATGCAGGCCTACGCCGAGCGCCCACCGGAATGGGGCAAGCACCTGGAAATCAGCTGCTCTTCCTGATTGGCGCTTCCCCCTGTGGGAGCGGCCTTGTGTCGCGATGGGCTGCAAAGCAGCCCCAAAAATCTCGAGGAACCAACATGTCCGAACCACTGGTCATCCCCTGCCCCCACTGCAACGGCCTCAACCGCTTGCCTGCCGAGCGCCTGGGCGACGCGCCGAAATGCGGCCGCTGCAAACAGCAGGTCCTGCTGAGCGCCCCTTTCGAACTCACCGAAGCCAGCTACGCCAGCCAAATCAAAGGCGACCTACCGCTGTTGGTGGATGTCTGGGCCGACTGGTGCGGCCCGTGCAAATCGTTCGCCCCCACCTTCGAACAAGCCGCCCGCCAACTGGCCGGCCGCTGCCGCCTGGCCAAGCTCGACAGCGAAGCCAACCGCAACCTGGCCGGGCAACTGGGCATCCGCTCGATCCCCAGCCTGCTGCTGTTCAAGAACGGCCGCGAAGTCAGCCGCCAGGCCGGGGCGTTTCCACTCCAGGCGTTGTTGGAGTGGGTGCGCAGCCAGGGGGTTTAGTTTTCAAGCGCTTGCCAGCAGCGACTCATAGGGAATGCGAAGGCCATCATGCAGGCGCTTGATCATGGAAAGGCTCAGCCCGCGCTTCCCGCTCAGTACTTCCGAAACTCGCCCGCTTGGACCGATGTACGGTTCAAGATCTCTTGGCGTGAGCCCCTGCTGATCCATACAAAACTTGATAGCCTCGATGGGATTGGCGGGGTGAATGGGATAGTGCCTGTTCTCGTACACTTCGATCAGTGTCACAAGCACTTCCATTTCATCAGCCTCAGGCGTGCCCGCTTCAGACTGAAAAATGGCTTCGAGGCGCTGGAATGCTGCTCGAAGATCGTCCTCGTTACGAATCGGCTTAATATTCACAGATTGTCTCCACATCAATCTCGTCATAGCGCTTGTGCGTACCGACGAACTTCACCCAGGCGATACCGGCGCGGTATTGCATCTCAACCACACGCCGGTACTTGTTACCCCACTAAGGAGGCGGGCTAGATACCTACTCGCTGCGCTCCAGCAAATCATGCAACTCGACAAACTGCTGCGTCAGCTTGTGCCTGGGCTCCAGGTGAATCAGTGGCAGGCTGGCGTGGTGCGATTCACGCATCTTCACCGAGCTGCCAAGGTACACCGGCAGCACCGGCAGCCCTTCGGCCAGCAGTTCGTCGAGCATCTGCTGCGGCAGGCTGGCACGCGACTGGAACTGGTTGACCACGATGCCTTCGACTACGAGGTCTTCGTTATGGTCTTCCTTGAGGTCTTCAATTTCGGCCAGCAGGCCATACAGGGCCTGGCGCGAAAAGCTGTCGCAGTCGAAGGGGATCAGCACACGGTCAGCCGCGATCAGCGCCGAAACCGCATAAAAATTAAGCGCCGGCGGGGTGTCGATATAGATCCGCTCGTAATCCTCGTCCAGCTCATCGAGCAGCTTACGCAGCTTGTTGATCTTGTGCTTGGCCTCGAGCTTGGGCTGCAGGTCGGCCAGTTCAGGCGTTGCAGTCACCACATGCAGGTTGTCGAACGGGGTTTCATAGATATCCACCCTGTTCTTCTTGCTGAATGGCCCGCTGGACAGGCTCTGCTTGAAGAAATCGGCGATACCCATGGGGATATCCTCACCCGTCAGCCCGGTGAGGTACTGTGTCGAGTTGGCCTGGGCATCCAGGTCGATCAGCAGGGTCCGGTAGCCTTCATTGGCACTGACCGCCGCCAGGTTGCAGGCGATGCTCGACTTGCCCACGCCACCTTTCTGATTGAACACCACGCGCCGCATGGTTGACCTCCGTGTTTCAACGAATGCCCGAGTATGTGGCGGTGTCGCCGCCATGGCCAGTGCCATTCGCCTGAAGCAGCTGCGCAAACGCCTCGGCCATGGCCGACCCGCCGCCTTCGCGCTGCACCAGCCACACCGCGGTCATCGCCCCCTCGTCGAGCAAGGTGCGGTACACCACCCCTTCGATACGCATGCGCTGGAACGAGGCCGGCAGCACCGACACCCCCAACCCCGCCGACACCAGGCCGATGATGGTCATAGCCTCCCCTGCCTCCTGGGCAAAATGCGGGCTGAACCCGGCCTGCCGCGCCAGGCTCAGCAACTGCGCATGCAAGCCGCTGCCATAGCTGCGCGGGAAGAACACGAACGGCTCATGGGCCAGCGCCGCCATGTGCACGCCTTGCCCGCTGGCTTCGGCCAGTGGGTGTGAGGCATTGATCACCGCCACCAGTGGCTCGCGGAACAGCTCGGTGGCCAGCAACCCTTCCGGCAGCGGCATTGGCCGCATCAGGCCGACTTCGATGGACTCATCGAACACCCCTTCGGCAACATCGCGGCTGCTCATTTCCTTGAGGTTCAGGTGCACTGCGGGGAAGCGCTGGCGAAAGGCATGAATGGCTTTGGGGATCTTCGATGTGAACGGGGCCGAGGAGGTAAAGCCGATCTTCATCTCGCCCAATTCACCCAGTTGTGCACGCCGCGCCACATCCGCCGCCTTCTCCACCTGCGCCAGCACCTGACGCGCCTCGCCCAGGAACAGCCGGCCTGCCTCGCTCAGCTCGACCCGGCGATTGGTGCGCTCGAACAAGCGCGCCCCCAGCTCCTGTTCCAGCGCCTGGATCTGCTGGCTCAGCGGCGGTTGCGAAATGCCCAGTTGCTGGGCGGCGCGGCCGAAGTGCAGCTCTTCTGCCACGGCAATGAAATAACGCAGATGGCGCAGTTCCATGGTTCGCTCCAAACAAGTCGCACAACGTCTTAAATAGGTCGAACAATATATTGGATCTAATCATTAGCCAGCTATATGCTTTTTTCATTGCACCAGAGGTACCCGCCGTGAAAACTGCTGTAGCCGCGCAGCCCATCGAACTCGAACCTGCCACCTTGACCGACATGTGGATCGAAAAAGGCACCCCCGCCTTCATGAAGACCGTGCTGGCCCTGTTCAGCGGCGGCTTCGCCACCTTCGCCCTGCTGTATTGCGTACAGCCGATGATGCCGTTGCTGTCTAAAGAATTCGCCATCAACGCCGCACAAAGCAGCCTGGTGCTGTCGGTGTCGACCGCGATGCTGGCGTTCGGCCTGCTTGTCACCGGCCCGATCTCGGACCGCATCGGCCGTAAGCCGGTGATGGTGTTCGCCCTGGTGTGCGCCGCGCTCTCCACCCTGGCCAGCGCGGTGATGCCGAGCTGGGAACTGGTGCTGGCCACCCGCGCGCTGGTCGGCCTGTCGCTGAGCGGCCTGGCAGCAGTGGCCATGACCTACCTGAGCGAAGAGATCCACCCCCAGCACATTGGCCTGGCCATGGGCTTGTACATCGGCGGCAACGCCATTGGCGGCATGAGCGGGCGGCTGATCACTGGCGTGTTGATCGACTTCGTCAGCTGGCACACATCCATGCTGACCATCGGCGGCCTGGCCCTGGGCGCCGCCCTGGTGTTCTGGAAGGTGCTGCCGGAGTCACGCAATTTCCGCCCGCAAACGATGAGCCCGCGCAGCCTGCTGGACGGGTTCGTCATGCATTTCAAGGATGCCGGCCTGCCCTGGCTGTTCCTGGAGGCCTTCCTGCTGATGGGTGCCTTCGTCACCCTGTTCAACTACATCGGCTACCGCCTGCTGGCCGAGCCCTACCACATGAACCAGGCACTGGTAGGCTTGCTGTCGGTGGTGTACCTGTCCGGCATCTACAGCTCGGCGCAGGTCGGCGCCTTGGCGGACAAGCTGGGCCGACGCAAGGTGTTCTGGGCCAGCATCGTGGTCATGGCGTGTGGTTTGCTGATGACCCTGGCCAGCCCACTGGCCATGGTGATCGTGGGCATGCTGGTGTTCACCTTCGGCTTCTTTGGCGCGCACTCGGTGGCCAGTAGCTGGATCGGCCGGCGGGCGCTGAAAGCCAAGGGGCAGGCGTCGTCGCTGTACCTGTTCAGCTATTACGCCGGCTCGAGCGTGGCCGGTACGGCGGGCGGGGTGTTCTGGCACCAATGGGGCTGGAATGGCATCGGCCTGTTCATAGGCAGCTTGCTGGCAGTGGCGTTGCTGGTGGCGCTACACCTGAGCAAGTTGCCACCGAAGTCAGGGTGAGGCATTCGCGGGCACGCCCGCGAACTGGCCCGGGAATCAGTTGATGATTTCGACGATATCCACATCCACTTCACGGCTCATCAGGTGTTTCTCCACCTCACCGGTCAGCTTGACCTTGGTCTTGTCGTTGAATGGCGTCGGTGGCAGGTCTTCATCATCGATTTCCACGGTGATGGTGCCGGTGTTGTCCTTGAATTCGTATTTGTCGTCGTTGTTGATCTTCTTGGTGACGAAGCCCTGCAGCACCACCGGCGTGTCATCGGCGGCATCGTTCGCAGCGGCCACGGTGGTTACTGCTTGCGCACCCGGGCCGGTATAGCCGGCAGCCAGGGCAGCAGTGCTGAACAGCGGGGCGAGGATCAGAGCAAGGTAACGGGTTTTCATGGAGGCAGGTCCTGTTTCGGTTTGGATGGGAACAGCCTACCGAAGCTGGCTGAATCCAATCTTAATCGCCCCAGGCTTCGTCCAGTTCCAGCGCCAGCTGCACCTGCAACTGCTCGCCAGTCACCTGTAGCTGCACACTGCGCAGCTGTGCGCCGTCACGTTCCAGCGTGTGCAGCCAGCTCAGCACTGCCGCGGGCTGGCCTTCGAGGCTGACGTCGAGCTGCGTGGCCCGAGCCTGCAGCGCGATAATGCGCAACCCGGCGGCCAAGGCACGCTCATTGAGCGCGGCGGGCGTCAGTGCTCGCACCGCTTCGCGCCCCCCGACCGGCGCTGACGCCACCTGCTGCAACTGCCCGGCCAGCTCCAGCGCCTGCCCATGGGCAAGCTCGGCCTGCAGCAAGCGCTGCTTGCCAGGCACCCAGGCCAGTTGCCAGAGCACCAGCATGGCCACACCCCATAGCGTGACCCTGAGCAGTGCCCGGCGAGTGGCAGGTAGCGTTTGCCATTGGCGCACAAGGGCCTGCTCAAACCTGCGCTTCATCGAGTCCCGCTCCAGGTCAGGGTTGCCCGCACCCCTTGGGCGGTCTGCCGGGCCTGGTCCATCAGCACGGCAGGGGCCAGCAGGCGCAAGCGCTCGAGGTCATCGAACCCTAGGGCCAGCACATCCATACGCCACCCTTGCGCCGGGCTGAACGCAGCCCGCTCGAGGGTGATGTTCCCGGTTTCCACCAGCGGCTGCGCGACGGCCGCCAGGCCTTCCATGCGGGTGGTCGCACAAGGACCGGCCTGCAACGCCCTGACGCGCACCGCCAGGTCACCGGTGACGGGCTGCCCGGGCGCCCACCGCTGGAATGCCTGAACGTTTTCGGCATGCTGTTGAGCCACGCGCTGCAACAGCCCCTCGACACGCCAATGATCGGCCACGCACAGCATGGCGAAGCCCAGCAGCACTGCGCCCGCCAACGCCGACCAGGGTAACGCCAGGCGCTGACGGCGGAATGGCCCCTGGCGCAGGTTCAGCGCCTTGGCTCGCCCTTGCAGCAAGGTCTGGAAGGCATTGTCGACCCTGTGGTTGACCAGCGGTTGCCCGCCATCGGCAGCGGCCGCCTGCCAGGCCATCGGCGGCAATTGCCGTGCCACGATTTCGGCTGCCTGGGGCGTGGCGACCAGCCACGGCCCACCTCGACCGCCCACCAGCCAGCGCCCGTCAAGCCACAGTGCACTGGGCTGCTCGCCACCCAGCAGGTCGGCATCGACATGGACCGCGACCGGGTCGATATCCAGCGTTTGCAACAGGGTCAAAACATTGCGCAGCACCTGACGCTCTACCACCAGCGCACGGCGGTGCCCTTGCATATCAGCTGCGGCAAAAACCAGGTGCACCGATTCCAGCGCCGCTGCCAACTGCTCTTCGGCGGCGTAGGCCAATGCTTCAGGCTTCGGCCGCTTGCCTGGCACGGGGCCGATTTCGCAACTGCCGAGCATTTCCATCGGCAAGACAAGGATCACAGGGCCGGCCAGGGTCGCCCCGAGCGCGTCCAGACGCGTCTTGCGCACGCTGCCATCGGCTGCTCGCAGCCACACCGGCCATTGCGCATCGCCCGCCGCAACGCCCGCGGGCAATAGGTACAGCCAGGTTTCACTCATCTGCTCTTCGCTCCCGCATTGCAGTAAACACACGCCGCACCACACGAACCTGGTGCGTGTTCAAGTCGATCTCCAGATCGCTGTACAGGTACATGCGCCTCCCCGCCTGCTGTGCCTGCACCTCAAGGCGAAACCAGCGGCTGGTCACGGCAAGCCCGCGCCTGTTCACGCCCACGCCTTCCAATTGCGCAGAGGCCAGAAAACGCTCCACCGTCGGGTAGCCCGCCTCGGGGCGTTGCCGTACCAGGTCGGCGGCCACCGCTGGCGACAACTCCGCCAGTGCTGCCAACAGGCGTGCCGGGGCCGTGTTGATGTTGAGCCGCGCCTCCTTGGGCAACACCACTACCCAAGGCTGCAAACGCGCCATCACCTCGGCAGTGACGCCCGGCAGGGCCCGCAACTGGGTAGGGTCCAGCAGTGGCTGGCCCGCCAGCGCCTCCAAGGCCGGCGGCGCCACCTGCAGTGCATGGCACAGGCGCTGCCAACGCTCGAGCAGCAAGGGGTCGGGGGTTTTACCTGCGGTCAGGGCGCCGAGGTTGAAGCGCCCTGCGAGGTCCTCCAGCTGTAGTTGCACCCGGCCTTCGCCCAAGGTCAACACACGGGGTTGGCCCCAGCCCTGCCGCCCGTGGGTCACCTGCAGGATCTCCCCTACCTCACCCCGCAGGCTCGCAAGCGCCTGTTGTTCGCCGGCTTGCGCCAGGCGCAACAGGCGCGTGGCATCGAGCTGCTGGGCAACACCGCCAAGCAGCAGGCGATGGCTGTGCAACATGCCGGCTACCAATAACGTCAGCAGCGCCATCACCAGCAGCACGGTAATCAACGCCAGCCCCTTCTGCCGTTGCCGCTTCACTGGCTGGCCCCGCCAAGCGGCAGTACCCGCCGAATCTGCGCCAAGCGCCGGGTGGACAGGGTCACCTCCAGCGCCTGCGGTGGCAGGGCCCGGCGCTGGGCCATTGGCCAATGCGCCTGCCAGCCGCTACCGGGTACATGCAGGCGCCACTGCAGTTCGCCCACACCTTCGAGCAAACGCTGCGGGCGCGGCTGGCCCTGCCCCTGGGTGCGCCGCTGGCGCCACAGCACGCCGTCGGCGAGCCAGTATTCGACCACCCTCAGTGCGCTGCGCTTGAGCGCCTGATGGTCGGGTTCGCGGGTCAGCCATTGGGCCCGGTCGCCGTTCAGCAGGATGCCGTAACCGCCCTTGCCCAGGCTCGCCGGCAGATACCCTTGCAAGGCATCGCGCTGGATCAGGCTCATGGCCCTGCCCAGCGCATGCAACTGCTCGGCCTGGGCCTGGCGCGCACGCTCGGCCCGCATGACCACATCCAGCACACGCGCACTGCCCACCGCCAACAAGGCAAAGAGGGCCATGGCCAGCAGCAGTTCGATCAAGGTAAAACCGCGCTGGCGGGGCCTAGCGTGAAGCATCGCTGCCCCCCTGCCACCCGGTGGCCTGGTGCAACACCTGGCGATCGGCCGCAAGGCCCACGCGCACCTGAACCTCCAGCAGGCCAGCCCCGCCCAGCCGTCGGCGGCTTTCCTGCAGCAGCCAGCGACGCTGGCCGAACATCACCTCCACACTGCGCTGGCCGGGCGCCAGGGCCGGTTGCAGGCGCATTTCCAGCAGGTGGTTGTCGGCGACCCAGCTGGCAAAAAGACGGTCCTGCAACCCCTGCGACTGCACCAGTATGCGCTGGCTGGCCGTGCTCACCGCCACGGCCAGCACCGCGAAGATCGCCAGCGCGACCAATACCTCGAGCAGGGTGAAGCCGCGTTCAGGGCTGGAACTGCGGGGCATTGAGGCCATCGCTCGACAGGGAGACCAGGCGCACGGTGTCGGCCTCGAAATACAGGGAAAACGGCGTGTGCTCGTCATTGCCGTACATCACCAGTTGCGGCGCCTTGCCAGGCACGGCGGGTGGCACTGGCAGCCCATCGATCTGCAGGCGCAGGTCCAGGCCAATATCGCGCTGCTGGCCCGCGGGCTCCCAGCTGTCACCGCGGGCCTTCAGCAGCTGATAGCCTTGCGGGTCGATTCGGATACCCAGCGCCACGCCCTCCAGCACAGCCTGTTGCCGTGCGTGTTGCACCAGTTGCAGGAACAGGTTGGCCTCCTGGCTGGCCAGGCGCTGCGGGTCGCGCCCGATACCGAGCCCCGCCATGCCCATGACGATGCTCAGCAGCAGCAGGACCAGCAACAGTTCCAGCAGTGTGAAGCCTTGCGCGCGGGGCCGTTTCATTCAGACCAGTTACCGATATCGGCATCCATCTGTTCGCCGCCCGGCTGCCCGTCGGCACCCAGCGAGTAAAGGTCATAGCCCTGGTTCGAACGGCTGCCCGGGTTCACGTACTGGTAAGGCGAGCCCCAAGGGTCGGTAGGCGTACGCTTCAGATAGCCCTGGGCACTCCAGTTGCGCGGCAATGGCGCCACGCTGGGGCGTGTGACCAAGGCGTCCAGGCCCTGCGCGGACGTTGGATAACGGCCGTTGTCCAGCCGATAGATTTCCAGCGCGGTGGCGATCGACTGCAGGTCGGTGCGGGCTGCGGTCAGCTTGGCATGGTCGGGACGGCTCATCACGTTGGGCAGCACCAGCGCGCCAAGCACGCCCAGGATGATGACCACCACCATGATTTCGATGAGTGTGAAGCCACGTTGCGCGTGGCGTGTAGAACGAAGGGACATGTCAGTTGACCAGTTGGTTGAGGTTGAGGATCGGCAGCAGGATGGCCAGCACGATGAACAGCACGATGCCCCCCATCACCAGCAGCATCAGGGGTTCGCAGAGGCTCACCAGCAGCGCGATACGCCCTGCCAGTTGCCTGGCCTGGAGGTCTGCGGCACGTTCAAGCATGGTGTCCAGTTCACCGGCGCGTTCGCCGCTGGCGATCATGTGCAGCATGAGCGGTGGCAGGGTGTCGCTGCGTGTCAGGCAACTGGCCAAGGCGCTGCCCTCGGCCAGCTCGCGGGCGGCCTGCAGCAGACGCTCGCGCAGGGTGAGGTTGCCGATCACCGCCGCAGCGATGTTCATCGCTTCTACCAAGGCCACGCCGCTGCGCCCCAGGATCGCCAGGGTGCTGATGAACCGCGCCGCCTCGCTGGCCCGCGCGAATTCGCCATAACCTGGCAGGCGCAGTGCCAAGGCATGCCACCGGCTACGCCATGGCGGTTGTTGCAGGGCCCACGCGCCCAGAGCAATGCCGGCCAGCAGCAGCGTGAGCGCTGCCAGGCCGTACTGGTTGGCGGCATCGCTCAGGGCAATCAGCACTTGCGTGGCCAACGGCAGGCGCGCCTGGTCGCGGGAGAATGCCTGCACCACATCAGGCACGACATAGCCCAGCAGAAACCCCACCACCAGCAACGAGACGGCCAGCAGAATCACCGGGTAGACCATGGCCAGCTGCACTTTCTGCCGCAAGGCTTGCTCGTCCTCGCCATGCGCGGCCAAACGTTCGAGCACGTCCGCCAAGCGCCCGGAGCGCTCCGCTGCGGCCACGGTGGCCCGGTAGATGACCGGGAACGCCCGCGGGTAATGGGCCAGCGCCTGGGCCAGGGCATGGCCTTCGGCAACCCGCTCTGCCACGCCGCGCAACACCTGCCGCTCCTGGCGCCGGGTGCCTTGCTCGGCAACCGCCTGCAAGGCTTCGGTCAACGGCAGCCCGGCCTGCAGCAGGGTCGCCAGCTGGCGGGTCAGCAGCGAGCGCCGGGCCAGGCTCAAACCGCTGCGGTTCAGCACGCCCGCCAGCAGTGACCGCGGCACGGGGCGCAGTTTCAGCACCTGCCAGCCTTGCTCGCGCAAGGTTTGCCGAGCCTGACGCGCCCCTGGGGCTTCCAGCGTACCGCGCTGGCGGGCGCCCTTGGCATCCTGGGCCTGATAGCGAAACAGCGGCATGTCAGTCCTGCCCGGTCACGCGCAGCAGCTCTGCCACGCTGGTCTGCCCTTGGCAGACACGCTGAACACCGTGCTGGAACAGGCTCGGCGTGTCCTGGCGAATCAGTTCATGCATGGCGGCCTGGGATGCCTGGGTGTGGATCGCCTGAGCCAGTGCAGGCTTGACCACCACCATCTCGTGCAAGGCCAGGCGCCCACTGTAGCCCGCTTGGCATTCACTGCAGCCCTGCGCCTGGTAAAGCTGCGCGGGCAGCCCGGCAGGGTTGCCCAAGGCGCTGGCCATGGCCTGGTCCACCTCGCAGGCCACCTTGCAGTGCGGGCAGAGCCGGCGTACCAGGCGCTGGGCCATCACCCCGGCCAGCGACGAAGCCAGCAGGCAGGTATCGATGCCCATGTCGGCAAGCCGCGTGATTGCCCCCAGCGCGCTGTTTGTGTGCAGGGTGGAAAGTACCAGGTGGCCCGTCAGCGACGCCTGCACCGCGATGTTGGCGGTTTCCTTGTCGCGGATTTCGCCCACCATGACCACGTCCGGGTCCTGACGCAGAATGGCGCGCAGGCCACGGGCGAAGGTCATGTCGACCTTGGGGTTGACCTGGGTTTGCCCGATGCCGGCCAGGTGGTACTCGATCGGGTCCTCCACGGTGAGGATATTGCGCGACTCCTGGTTCAGGTACGCAAGCGCGGTGTACAAGGTGGTGGTCTTGCCCGAGCCGGTTGGGCCGGTGACCAGGAAAATGCCGTGTGGCTTTTCCAGCATGCTCATGAAGCCAGCACGCACAGCCGCCGGCATCTGCATGTGGTCGATGTCCAGGCGCACGGTCTGCTTGTCCAGCAACCGCAGCACCACCCGCTCGCCATGGGTGGCAGGCAGGGTCGAAACGCGCACGTCGACTTCATGGCCAGCCAGGCGCAGGCTGATGCGACCGTCCTGGGGCACGCGCTTCTCGGCGATGTCCAGGCGCGCCATGACCTTGATACGCGAAACCAGCAGGGCAGACAGTTCCCGCGGGGGCGACAGCACTTCGCGCATGACGCCGTCGATGCGCATGCGCACGCGCAGCTGATGCTCGAAGGTTTCCAGGTGGATATCCGAGGCCCGCGAGCGCACCGCTTCGCTGAACAGGGCATTGAGCAGGCGGATGATCGGCGCATCGTCTTGCTGCTCGAGCAGGTCGCTGGTTTGCGGCAAGGCCTCGGCCAGCCGTGGCAGGTCGATTTCCTGGTCCAGGCTCTGAACGATCGATTGCGCGGCATCCTCACCCAGGCCGTAGCAACTGGCCAGGCGCTCGGCGAAGTCGGCTTCGCTCACCTGGCGCAGCGGCCAGGTATTGCCCAGCAAGCGGCAGGCTTCGGCCAGGGCGGCCAGGGACGCGCCTTCTCGCATCATCAGCACCGGCTCGGGCGCCTGGCGGTCGAGCAGGATCCCGTGACGCCGGGCAAAGCCGAATGGCAGCTCAGGGCTCATGGCTGTGGCACTTGCGCGCTTGGCAAGCGACGCGGCTCGAACAGGCGCTGGGCATCAGCCGGCAAGGGCGAATCATCGGCGGCGCGCACCCCGTCGTAGGCCCTGCGCCCAACCTCGACCCGCTCCGCCTGGCTACGCAGAATGGTCGGGCGCAGGAAGACCATCAGGTTGGTTTTCTCCTGAATGTCGCTGCGCCAGCGGAACAGACCGCCAAGCCACGGAATGCGGCTGAGCAACGGTACCCCACGCTCGACCTTGCGCATGCTGTCCTTGATCAGGCCGCCAATCACGATGATCTCGCCGTCGGAGGCCAGGATGGTGCTCTTGAGCGTACGCTTGTTGGTGACCAGGTCGTTCTCGGCCGTGCTCGGCGCGATTTCGGAGCTTTCCTGCTCGACCTCCAGGCGCAGGCTTTGCCCCTCATTGATGTGCGGGCGCACCTTCAGGCTGATACCGATATCCTTGCGTTCGACTGTGGTGAACGGGTTCTCCGAACCACTGCCGGGGGTAACGTAGGAGCCGGTCTTGAAGGCGACGTTCTGCCCCACCAGGATATGCGCCTCCTGGTTGTCCAGGGTCAACAGGCTTGGCGTGGACAACAGGTTGCTGCGGCTGCTGCTGGCCAAGGCCGATATCAGCGCGGCAAAACGGTCCGTGCCAATGGCCAGGGCAGCACCACCCGGCAGCTTGGCCTCCTTGCCCAGCAGGTCGGCCAGCCCGGTGCCACTTTCGCTGAACGTGACCCCGCCGTTGAGCCCGCCGGTGCCCACGCCCCACTGCACACCCAACGCTTCATCGATGCTGCCGCTGACTTCGACGATTGCCGCATGGATGAGGACCTGCGCCCGTGGCTGGTCCAATTGCTGGATGATCTGCTCGACGCTGCCCAGTGTCTGCGGCTCGCCCAGCAGCACCAGCGCATTCTGGTCGGCATCGGCCTTGACCACGGCGTCGCCAGTGAGGTTGGCGCCCAAGTCACGGGTGCCCGGCGCGCCATCCAGGCGCTTGCCCACCTCACCCAGCACGTCGGCAAGCTGCTCGGCGTTACTGTGCTGCAAGCGCACCACACGCCAGTTCTGCGCGGTGGCGGGTGCCGCCACATCCAGCGAACGGGTCAGTTGTGCCAGGCGCTGCCTGGACTTGGCCGGGCCGAGGATCAGCAGGCGGCTACCGTTGGCGTCGGCCACCACCTGCACACCGCTGTCCGGCCCCCCGGCGGCCGCTTCGACCACGGCGAACACGGCCTCGGTCTGGGCGTTATGCAGGGTCACCAGCTCATAGTCGTGCCGCTGGCCGCTGTCCAGCTGCAAGACCAGGCTCTCCAAGCGTTCAAGGTTGGCTGCAGAGTCGGTCACCACCAAGGCGTTGGCCGAGCTGGAGGGGCCAATGTAGCCGCTGCTGGACACCAACGGCCGCAACAGGCCGGCCAGGTCGGCAGCGACGCTGCCCGACAAGGTAAAGACGCGCGTGGTGAACGCGGCCGGTATGGCCTCCACCTGTTGGTTGGCCCAGGCCTTGGCTTCGCTCGCCGGCAGCACCAGCAAACGGTCGCCATCATTCACGGCGGCAAAGCCCTGGGCGTTGAGCACCGAGTAGAACAGCCGGCGTATGCCTTCGCGGTCCAGGGCTTCGTTGGAAAGCACGGTGATGCGCCCCTGCACGCGGGGGTCGAGGATGATGGTCTGGTCGAGGATTTCCCCCACCTCACGCACCACCTCGCGTACGTCGGCATCGCTCATCGCCAGTTGCCAGGTGGGCATTTCAGCCAGCGCCAGGGAACAGCACAGGGTCAAACAGGCGCCGAACGAGGCGCCTTGCAAATATCGCTTGAAAGTCATTGCACCTCCCGCAACAGGCGGGATGAAGGATCAGAAACCGGGCGCGGGCGAGGGGCCGCCCCCATGGGCAGAAAAACGCTGGGGCCAGGGATAGCCAACGCCACGACTTCCTCGCGGCCGTCGACCCACAGCACGATGGAGCGCACATCGATACGGCGCAGCACACCGTGGCCCGCAATCCGCTCACCCACCCGGTAGACAGCCTCGCCCCCAGCGCTTTTCACCAACGCCCGCGCCCCGCCCTGGCTGGATACGAAGCAGGCCTTGAGCGTGATGTCCGCCCGGCTAGACCGCTGGCGCTCAGGCTGAAAGCCGAATGCCAAGGCCAGGGCGGTCGTCGAGAACGGTTGCTCCGGGGCGGCTGCCGTGACCAGCGCCGAGGCCGGCAGCAGCGGGGGCGCAGTTAATGGATACAGCCGTTCCCGCGCTATCAGCCCGGCAAGCGTTACCAGCACCAGCGCCAGCCAGATCACATGCGATGAGCGCTTCATCCGAATCAGGGCAGCATGCGCCGCAGTACACGGCGCCCGGCCAGCTCATGCAGCACCACGGCGCCAATGTGCACCGACACGCCTAGGGCCAGCAGCAGGCACGCGCAGATGTGGACCTTGAACCACAGGCCGTGCCAGAACGGTTCGCTCAACAGCGGCGCGAGGGTGAACCAGCCGAACACGTCGATGGGCCGGTCCATCATCAATACGCCGGACAGCAGCACGATCGCGGTGGTCCAGTACAAACCTTCATGGACAAGATGGGCGATCCGCTCGCCCCTGGCTGCACCCTCCAGGCTGCCGGGTTTGAACAGGGTCCGCCGCAGCAGCCAGCGCAGCAGGAATATCGGGATGAACAGGGTGGTCATGGCCACGTTGACGAACGCAACCAAGTGAAACGTGGTCGGGGTGACATTCAGGTGCGCCACGTAGAAGCCGCTGAGCAGTACCCAAATGATGACCAAGGCAGAGACCCAGTGCAGGAGGATCTGCTGCCAGGCATATTTTCGTGCTTGCATAAACAGTACTCGAAGGGCCTGGCCCCCCGTCGAGGGGCCAGGTGTGCTGCATTACTTCTCGATCCAGGCCATGTTCCAGTGAGAGCCGGTACCTGGCTCGAACTGGGCGGCATTGGCGGAGTACTGCACGCAGTAACCCGAGTTCGGGAAGGGCTGGCACTCGTAGACCTTGCCATTCTTGGGCTGCAGTACCTTGGTGCCGGCCTGGTAGCTGGACAGCGACTCCGGGAAGACAAAGTCGTACGACCCGTCACCCGATGTCTTGAGCTGGACCGTGCGCTCATCCTGCAGCAGCTCGCGCTCGCGCTTGTCCACGCCGACGACCTTGAGGGTGTGCTCACCTGGCACGCTGGCGACGTTCAAGGCGAACGGCGCGCTGCCGTTGACCAGTTGCCGTGCGTAGGCGACCTGCTTGTTGCTGGCGTCGAACAGCCGCGCCGATACAGTCAAGGCCTTGTTGGTCATGACGGTAAAGTCCACGCTACCCTGGCCATCAGCGATGGTGTACTCAGGTTTGACATCATGCAGGTGCAGGGTGGCGGGCTCACCGGCAGCGGCCTTGAAGTCGAGGATGTAGTTGGTCAGGCCACTTTCGGCTTTGGCGAAGATGCTGTTGGAGCCCTGGACAGGCTCGATGTTGCCGTCGGCGTCCATTTGCCCGGCACGGACCAGCGTCTGGGTTTCGTTGATCTGCCTGGCGAGCTTGTAAGCCCAGTTGGCAGCGATACCTTCTTCGGCGTTGTCGATGGTGACGCTCACATGGTGCGACGGACGCTCGCCATTGGCATCGAATGCGCGGGCCGTCACCTGGTCGCCCACTTCAAGGTCTCGGCTGGCGCTGATCTCGGCCAGGCGCGGCCATTCGGGCGCAGGCCCGCCGTCAAGTTGAATATCGACGTCAGCCACGCTATGGAAGGCCTTGTCGGTATCCCCCACTTTCCAGACACCCAGGATCACGTGCTGGCCTGCACGATCGGCTGGCAAGGTGCAGCTATGCTTGGGGTTGGTGCCAGTGCCGCTGGCAGGCACCTGGTTGTTGCCATCGACTACACAGAACGGCGCGTCGTCGAACGAGGCGCGGCTCAGTGCGGTATTGGGGTTCCAGTCGGCTTTGGTGATGAAGTATTCCCACGTGGTTACCGGGTGCGGCGCCTGGTAATGCCAGTCGAACTGAATGTTCCGGTCAACGATGGGGGTCAGATGCCAGCGGTTGGCCGACTGCTCGTCGAGGGCACCGAAATCGCCACGGACACCACCGCTGGCAATTTTCCCGTCAACAGGGCCGGCCGCCGGGAATCGCCCAATGGCCTCACCGACCGACCACGGTTCGTACTGAGCGCCGCCACAGTTGCTGTTCAGATTCTTGTGGTTGGCATGGCACAGCGCTGCACGTGAAGGCGGGTCAGCCAGATGTCCGTGTGCCTGGGCAACCTGAACCTGCAAACCTGCACCTGCGATAGCCATGCAAACACCGGTGGCAACAACGCTTCTGCGCAGGGTTTTTCTTGTATTCATCACGAACTCCGAAGGTTGAATGCAAAAGGGCACATTCACGCGCGGCGAATGTGCCCTCTGCTCAAGGGAGGTCGGACATTAGAAGAAACATCTGTGCCTATATGTAGGAATACGGCTGAACGTTCGGCACATTTTCGGAAATGCACGGCAGCGGCAGGCACAGGCTCCCCAAACCCTGGTTCGGGGAGCCTGGAAACTCAAACGTGGTATTGCGCCGACAGCTCGTGCACCGCGTTGATGAACACGCCTGCGTGCTCCGGGTCGACTTCCGGGGTGATGCCGTGGCCCAAGTTGAACACGTGGCCGTTGCCGTGGCCGTAGCTGGCCAGGATGCGCGCCACTTCCTGGCGGATGGCCTCTGGCTTGGCGTACAGCACGGTCGGGTCCATGTTGCCCTGCAAGGCCACCTTGTCGCCCACACGGCGACGGGCGTCGCCAATGTCACAGGTCCAGTCCAGGCCCAGGGCATCGGCACCGGCCTCGGCGATGCTTTCAAGCCACAGGCCACCGTTCTTGGTGAACAGGATGACCGGCACCTTGAGCCCTTCATGCTCGCGGATCAGGCCGCTGACGATCTTGCGCATGTAGGCGAGGGAGAACTCCTGGTAGGCCGCCGCTGACAGGTTGCCGCCCCAGGTGTCGAAGATCTGCACGGCCTGGGCACCGGCAAGGATCTGCCCGTTGAGGTAGCTGGTCACCGACTGGGCCAGCTTGTCCAGCAGCAGGTGCAGCGCTTGCGGGTTGTCATAGGCCATGGCCTTGGTCTTGCGGAAGTCCTTCGACGACCCGCCTTCGACCATGTAGGTGGCCAGGGTCCAGGGGCTACCGGAAAAACCGATGAGCGGAACGCGGCCGTTGAGTTCGCGGCGGATGGTGCTGACCGCATCCATCACGTAGCCCAGGTCTTTTTGCGGGTCGGGAACCGGCAGGGCTTCGATATCGGCCGGGGTACTGACGACCTTCCTGAAACGCGGGCCTTCGCCGGTTTCGAAGTACAGGCCCAGGCCCATGGCATCGGGGATGGTAAGGATGTCGGAGAACAGGATCGCCGCGTCCAGCGGATAGCGGTCCAGCGGCTGCAAGGTAACCTCGCAGGCGAACTGCGGGTTCATGCACAGGCTCATGAAATCGCCTGCCTTGGCACGGCTGGCGCGGTACTCCGGCAGGTAGCGTCCGGCCTGGCGCATCATCCACACCGGGGTGACGTCTACGGGTTGCTTGAGCAGTGCACGCAGGAAACGATCGTTCTTCAGGGCAGTCATGTCGGCATCCGGAAAAATAGTGCGGGCATTTTCTCAGACGCCAGCGCAAAAGGCACGGCCATGGCCATGCGTTTTGTCTATTGGATGCCACAGATCAAGCGTTTTTGTATACAAAAGCTTCGCGGGCACGCCCGCTCCCACAGGTTCTGCGCTGAACCCCGTGGGAGCGGGCGTGCCCGCGAACAGGTCGAGAATCAGACTTCTAGGTAGTCCAGGATACCCTCAGCAGCAGTGCGCCCTTCGAAGATCGCCGTCACCACCAGGTCCGAACCGCGCACCATGTCGCCACCGGCAAACACTTTCGGGTTGCTGGTCTGGTGCTTGAACTTGCCCTTCTCCGGCGCCACCACACGGCCCTGGCTGTCCAGCTGGATGTCATGCTGCTCGAACCACGGCGCCGGGCTTGGGCGGAAGCCAAAGGCGATCACCACGGCATCGGCCGGCAGGATTTCCTCGGAACCCGGAATCGGCTCGGGGCTGCGACGGCCACGGGCATCCGGCTCGCCCAGGCGGGTTTCGACCACCTTCACACCCTCGACCTTGTCCTCGCCGACAATGGCGATGGGTTGGCGGTTGTAGAGGAACTTCACGCCTTCTTCCTTGGCGTTCTTCACCTCTTTGCGCGAACCCGGCATGTTGGCTTCGTCACGGCGATAGGCGCAGGTCACCGCCTTGGCACCCTGGCGGATCGAGGTACGGTTGCAGTCCATGGCAGTGTCGCCACCGCCCAGCACCACAACCTTCTTGCCCTGCATGTCGATGAAGTCTTCAGGCGACTTCTCGAAGCCCAGGTTGCGGTTGACGTTGGCAATCAGGAAGTCCAGCGCGTCATGCACGCCCGGCAGGTCCTCACCCGGGAAGCCACCCTTCATGTAGGTGTAGGTACCCATACCCATGAACACTGCGTCGTACTCGGCGAGCAGTTGCTCCATGGTCACGTCCTTGCCCACCTCGGTATTGAGGCGGAACTCGATACCCATACCGGTGAACACTTCGCGGCGGTTGCTGAGCACGCTCTTTTCCAGCTTGAACTCGGGAATACCGAAGGTCAGCAGGCCACCGATTTCCGGGTTCTTGTCGAATACCACCGGGGTAACCCCGGCGCGCACCAGCACGTCGGCGCAGCCCAGGCCAGCAGGGCCTGCGCCAATGATGGCGACGCGCTTGCCGGTGGGCTTGACCTTGGACATGTCCGGGCGCCAGCCCATGGCAAAGGCGGTATCGGTGATGTACTTCTCCACCGAACCGATGGTCACCGCGCCAAAGCCGTCGTTCAGGGTGCAGGCACCCTCGCACAGGCGGTCTTGCGGGCACACCCGGCCGCACACTTCGGGCAGGGTGTTGGTCTGGTGCGACAGCTCCGCCGCCGCCAGGATGTTGCCTTCGGAAACCAGCTTCAACCAGTTGGGGATGAAGTTGTGCACCGGGCACTTCCACTCGCAGTACGGGTTACCGCAGCCCAGGCAACGGTGCGCCTGCTCCACGGACTGCTGCGGCTTGAACGGCTCGTAGATTTCCACGAACTCTTTCTTGCGCTGGCGCAGCAGCTTTTTCTTCGGGTCCTTGCGGCCCACTTCGATGAACTGGAAGTCGTTGTTCAGACGTTCAGCCATTTTTCAAAACCTCTTTACAGCAGCTGCAAGCTACACGCTGCAAACTGCAAGACGATCACTTAAGCCGGGCAAACCTCGTGCTGCTTCTGCGTGCAGCTTGAGGCTTGCCACTTGCAGCTGTTGTTACTGCGGGTTGGCGCGAGTGCTGGACAGCAGTTGCTTCAGGTTGGCTGCCTTGGGCTTGACCAGCCAGAAGCGCCGCACGTAGTCGTCCAAGTTCTCCGAGAGCTCACGCCCCCACTCGCTGCCGGTCTCCTCCACATACTCGGCAAGGACCCGCGCCAGATGGCTGCGGTAAGCTTCCATGGCTTCCCCACTGATACGCTGGATTTCCACCAGCTCGTGGTTGAGCTTGTCGACGAAGCTGTTGTCCATGTCGAGCACGTAGGCGAAGCCGCCAGTCATGCCAGAACCGAAGTTGTAACCGGTGTTGCCCAGCACGCAGACAAAGCCGCCGGTCATGTATTCACAGCAGTGATCGCCGGTACCCTCGACAACAGCGTGGGCGCCGGAGTTACGGACAGCGAAGCGCTCGCCGGCAGTACCGGCGGCAAACAGTTTGCCGCCAGTGGCACCGTACAGGCAGGTGTTGCCGAGGATGGCGCTGTCCTGGGTGGCGAACGGGCTGCCAGCAGGCGGCACGATGGTGAGCTTGCCACCGGTCATGCCCTTGCCGACGTAGTCGTTGGCGTCGCCTTCCAGGTGCAGGTTCAGGCCACCGGCGTTCCACACACCGAAGCTCTGGCCCGCGGTCCCTTTGAAGCGGAACGTGATCGGCGCCGCGGCCATGCCCTGGTTGCCGTGCAGGCGGGCGATCTCGCCCGATACACGCGCACCGATGGAACGGTCGCAGTTGCAGATGTCGAGGCTGAACTCGCCACCGGCCTGGTCACGAATGGCCGGCATGGCCATTTCCACCATCTTCTCGGCCAGGTGGCCTTCGTCGAACGGCGGGTTCCTGTCGACTTCGCAGAACTGTGGCTTGTCTGCCGGAATGTGCGAGCTGCCCAGCAGCGGCGACAGGTCCAGGTACCGCTGACGCTCGGTGTCGCCTGGCAGCACGTCGAGCAGGTCGGTACGGCCGATCAGTTCGCCGAGGCTGCGCACGCCCAGCTTGGCCAGCCACTCACGGGTTTCTTCGGCGACGAAGGTGAAGAAATTGATCACCATGTCGACGGTGCCGATGTAGTGGTCCTTGCGCAGCTTGTCATTCTGCGTGGCTACGCCGGTCGCGCAGTTGTTCAGGTGGCAGATGCGCAGGTACTTGCAGCCCAAGGCGATCATGGGCGCGGTGCCAAAGCCGAAGCTTTCGGCGCCGAGGATGGCAGCCTTGATCACGTCCAGGCCGGTTTTCAGGCCACCGTCGGTCTGTACCCGCACCTTGCCGCGCAGGTCGTTGCCGCGCAGGGTCTGGTGGGTTTCGGCCAGGCCCAGTTCCCACGGGGCGCCGGCGTACTTGATCGAGGTCAGCGGCGACGCACCGGTACCACCGTCATAGCCGGAAATGGTGATCAGGTCGGCATAAGCCTTGGCCACACCGGCGGCAATGGTGCCCACGCCAGCCTCTGCCACCAGCTTGACCGACACCAGGGCCTGCGGGTTGACCTGCTTGAGGTCGTAGATCAGCTGGGCCAGGTCTTCGATCGAGTAAATGTCGTGGTGCGGTGGCGGCGAGATCAGGGTCACGCCGGGTACCGCATAGCGCAGCTTGGCGATCAGGCCATTGACCTTGCCGCCTGGCAGCTGGCCGCCCTCGCCGGGCTTGGCGCCCTGGGCCACCTTGATCTGCAGCACTTCGGCGTTCACCAGGTATTCCGGGGTCACACCAAAGCGGCCGGTGGCCACCTGCTTGATCTTCGAGCTGCGGATGGTGCCGTAGCGCGACGGGTCTTCGCCACCCTCACCGGAGTTGGAGCGCGCGCCCAGGCGGTTCATCGCCTCGGCCAAGGCTTCGTGCGCTTCCGGCGACAGGGCGCCAAGGGAAATACCGGCGGAGTCGAAGCGCTTGAGGATGGCCTCCAGCGGCTCGACCTGTTCCAGCGCCAACGGCTGGTCGGCCACCTTGACCTTCAGCAGGTCGCGGATCATCGACACCGGGCGCTGGTCGACCAGCGTGGTGTATTCCTTGAACTTGGCGTAGTCACCCTGCTGCACTGCAGCCTGCAGCGTGTTGACCACGTCCGGGTTGTAGGCGTGGTACTCGCCACCGTGCACGAACTTCAGCAGGCCGCCTTGCTGGATCGGCTTGCGCGCGCTCCAGGCTTCGGCTGCCAGCAGCTTCTGGTCGCTTTCCAGGTCTTCGAAGCGTGCACCCTTGATGCGGCTGGACACCCCCTTGAAGCTCAGGCCGACCACTTCTTCGGACAGGCCGATGGCTTCGAACAGCTGCGCACCCCGGTACGAGGCGATGGTGGAGATACCCATCTTCGACAGGATCTTCAGCAAGCCCTTGGAAATGCCTTTGCGGTAGTACTTGAACACCTCGTCCAGGTCGCCCAGCACTTCACCGGTACGAATCAGGTCGGCGAGCACTTCGTAGGACAGGTACGGGTAGACGGCCGAGGCACCGAAGCCCAGCAGCACGGCGAAGTGATGCGGGTCGCGGGCTGTGGCGGTTTCCACCAGGATGTTGCTGTCGCAACGCAGGCCCTGCTCGGTCAGGCGGTGGTGTACGGCACCCACGGCCAGCGAAGCGTGCACAGGCAGCTTGCCCGGGGCAATGTAGCGGTCGCTCAGCACCAGCTGGGTCTTGCCCGCGCGCACGGCTTCTTCAGCCTGGTCGGCAATGTTGCGGATCGCCGCTTCCAGGCCGACGCTCTGCTCATAGTTGAGGTCGATCAGCTGACGCTCGAAGCCTTCACGCTCCAGGTTCATCAGCGAACGCCACTTGGCCGGGGAAATGACTGGCGAGCTGAGGATCACCCGCGAGGCGTGCTCCGGGGACTCCTGGAAAATGTTGCGCTCAGCGCCGAGGCAGATTTCCAGCGACATCACGATCGCTTCGCGCAGCGGGTCGATCGGTGGGTTGGTCACCTGGGCGAACTGTTGGCGGAAGAAGTCGTATGGCGAACGCACGCGTTGCGACAGCACAGCCATCGGCGTGTCGTCACCCATCGAGCCAACGGCCTCCTGGCCCTGCTCACCCAACGGGCGCAGCACCTGGTCACGCTCTTCGAAGGTGACCTGGAACATTTTCATGTATTGCTTGAGCTGGTCAGCGTCGTAGCTGGCCACGCCCTGGTCGTCGGTCAGCGTCGCCTGGATACGCGTGGCGTGCTGACGCAGCCAACGCTTGTAGGGGTGGCGCGACTTCAGGCGGTCGTCGATGGCATCGGTATCGAGGATCTGCCCGGTTTCGGTGTCCACGGCAAGGATCTGGCCCGGGCCCACGCGGCCCTTGGCCAATACTTCCTCAGGCTGGTAGCCCCACACGCCGATTTCAGAGGCGATGGTGATGTAGCCATTGGTGGTGGTCACCCAGCGCGCCGGGCGCAGGCCGTTACGGTCGAGCAGGCACACCGCGTGGCGGCCTTCGGTCATGACGATACCGGCCGGACCGTCCCACGGCTCCATGTGCATGGAGTTGTATTCGTAGAACGCGCGCAGGTCGGCGTCCATGGTCTCGACGTTCTGCCAGGCTGGTGGTACCAGCATGCGCACGCCGCGGAACAGGTCGATACCGCCGGTGACCATCAGCTCCAGCATGTTGTCCATGCTCGAGGAGTCCGAACCGACGCGGTTGACCAGCGGGCCAAGCTCTGCGAGGTCGGGGATCAGGTCGTTGGCGAACTTGGTGCGACGGGCCATGGCCCAGTTGCGGTTACCGGTAATGGTGTTGATCTCGCCGTTGTGGGCGAGGAAGCGGAACGGCTGCGCCAGCGGCCACTTCGGCAGGGTGTTGGTCGAGAAGCGCTGGTGGAACACGCAGATCGCCGTTTGCAGGCGCTCGTCACCCAGGTCCGGGTAGAACGCCGCGAGATCGCGCGGCATCATCAGGCCTTTGTAGATGATGGTCTTGTGCGAGAAGCTGCAGATGTAGTGGTCTGCGTCATCGGCGTTGGCAACCGACGAACGGCGCCGGGCGCTGAAAAGCTTGATGGCGAATTCCTGGTCGCTCAGGCCCTCACCGCCGATGAACACCTGCTCGATCTGCGGCAGGCGCTCCATGGCCAGGCGGCCGAGAACGCTGGTGTCGATCGGCACCTTGCGCCAGCCAACCAGCTTCAGCCCGGCAGCGATGATCTCGCGATCCATGTTGGCACGTGCAGCTTCGGCTTTGACCGGGTCCTGGTTGAAGAACACCATGCCAACGGCGTACTGCTTGGGCAACTCGACGGCAAAATGCTCCTGGGCCATGGCGCGCAGGAACTGATCGGGCTTCTGAATCAGCAGACCGCAACCGTCACCGGTCTTGCCGTCGGCGTTGATGCCACCGCGGTGGGTCATGCAAGTCAGTGCCTGCATGGCGGTTTGCAGAAGGTGGTGGCTCGCCTCGCCCGTCATATGGGCGATCAGGCCAAAACCACAGTTGTCCTTGAATTCTTCGGGATGGTACAGACCTGTTTTCATAGACACATTCTCACCAGGTTCACCTCTCAACGGAGGCAAATCTCTTTTTTAACAACCACTTACCATCCACGCCGATCAAACGCCAGCTTTTTTGCGGTGGCCATGGAAAACCATTGTTGCACAGCGACAGCGATGCCCACAAATTTTCATGTCTCACCATTGAAAATTTATGTCGCCATTTTGAATGTTTTTGCGTCATGCACCGTGATAGGCGCTTGACTTGAGTCTGAAGCGTTTCAGCCATGACTGCAACTCGGGGCTTGTGGCCGGCAGTCTGGGACAGAAAAGCCTGCCGCGCTCGGGCGCAGCAGGCTAGTCGAAAGCTAGAATTCGCTTAGCAACAGGGCAGCGGGGTGGTGCCGCCCGGCAGGTATCAGCGGGCCGAGGCCAGCTCTTGTTGGACGCTGGCGACGGTACGTGGCCAAGGTTTACCAGCCTGGACCTTCGCTGGCAAGTTCTTGATTGCGGCAACCGCAGCATCGCGGCTGGCGAAACTGCCGTAAGTGACCACATACAGCGGCTTGCCTTGCAGGTCTTTCTTGAAGTAGCGATAGTCGCCACCCTGGGCTTTCACGTACGCCTGCGCCGAGGCCTCGGAGCTGGTGCCGAGGATCTGCACCACGTAATTGCCCGGTTTCTGGCCTGCGTACCAGCTGCTGTTGCCAGTGCCGCCAGCGGCTGGTTTTTCAGCAGGCTTGGCGGCCGGCTTGGCCACGGCGACCTGGGTCGGTGCCGGGGCCGGCTTGGCCGTCGCAACCGGCTTGGCAGGCTGGGTTGCGACCGGTTTTTGCGCAGGCGCAACCTGCTGCACGGGTTGCGCAGGCGTCGGCGCGGGGCCCGCCGCTACGCCTTGCGGCGGGGCGATGGTGGTCACGGTCGGCGGCGGGTTGCCAGGCTGCAGGGCGGTATCGCCAGCCGGGCTGCCTTCTTCCCCCTCACCCATGCCTGCGGCCTGGGCCAGCGGCTCGCGCATCACCGGCTGCGACTGGCCTCCCAGTGGCAGCGGCACCGGCTGGGACGAGCCAGAGAACTCGATGTTGGCGCCCTGCTTGCCGTCGCCAAGCGGTAACTGAGCCTGGGCAGCCGGTGCGTCGGCCGGCGCTTTTTCGCCCTTCTTGGGCATCAACACGGCAGCTGCAACGGCAACCACGACCACGGCAGACAGCGCGAGCACATGTTTTTTTGGCATCTTGAACCCCATGGATGGTCGCTTGGCCGTCGTCCGGCTGGCGATCATGGCTTCGATCAAAGTGTCACGGGCGACCTGGTTGATGTTGCCAGGCCAGCCGTCGGAGTTTTCATGGATATCGACGATCTGTTCACGGCTGAACACCTCGATGCCCCGGCCTGCGCCTTCCAGGCGCTGCTCCAGGTATTCGCGGGTTTCCTCTTCACTGTAGGGGGCCAGCTCGATGATGTGGAAGCGTTCTTCCTCGACATTGAGCTCGTCCAGCCCTGCAATCAGCGAGGGCTCACCAAACAGGAACACGTGCGGGCGCCCTTCCGGCACCCCCGCCGCCAACTCCAGCAACGCTTGGAGTGCCGACTCGTCGAGTTGTTCCGCGTCGTCCACCAGCAAGTACACTTCCTGCCCGGTGAGTGCCAGTTGCACCACCTTGGACAGGATCGCCTGCATCTCCGGCTGGGCCACGTCCAGGTTCTGCGCGACCTGGCCCAATACACTGGCAGCATCGCTGGCACCACGGGCGGACACCACAACGCTCTGCACCGCCTGCTTGTTGGTACTGGCCACCAGCGCCTGGCGCAGCAGGGTCTTGCCGCTACCCTGCGGGCCGGTGACGACCAGCATCAGTTGGCTGTAGCGAGCCAGGTGGTGCAGCTGGCCGAGCACAGGCTTGCGCTGGGCAGGGAAAAACTTGAAGCCGGGCACCCGCGGTGCGAACGGATCGTGGCTCAACTGGTAATGGTCGAGAAAGGCCTCATCGGCATGCAAACTGGTCATTGCGCTGTCACAACCTCAAAGCTGGGCCACGATCGCGCGGTAATCCGCCGACAGCGTGGCCTGTAGAATCTCTTTCGGATAGTCGTCGGTGACCACGGCCTCGCCCATCTGGCGCAGCAGCACCAGACGCAGACGCCCGTCGAGCACCTTCTTGTCGACCGCCATGTGCTCCATGAAATGCGCCGGGGTCATTTCCTGTGGTGGCACCACCGGCAAACCTGCGTCCTGCAACAGGCGGATTCCGCGATCGCGCTCGGCCTGGTCGAGCCAGCCAAGGCGCATGGACATTTCCAGGGCCATGACCGTGCCCGCCGCCACGGCTTCGCCGTGCAGCCACACGCCATAGCCCATGTGGGTTTCGATGGCATGCCCGAAGGTATGCCCCAAGTTCAGCGTGGCCCGCACGCCAGACTCGCGTTCGTCGGCGCCCACCACTGCGGCCTTGGCCGCACACGAGCGGCGAATGGCTTCGGTCAGGGCTGCCGAGTCGAGGGTACGCAGGGCCTGCATATTGTCTTCGAGCCAGGCGAGGAAGGGCTTGTCACAGATCAGCCCGTACTTGATCACTTCGGCCAGGCCTGCCGAAAGCTCGCGCGCCGGCAAGGTCTTCAGGCTGGTGGTATCGATCAGCACCGCGTTGGGCTGGTAGAAGGCGCCGACCATGTTCTTGCCCAGCGGGTGGTTGATGCCGGTCTTGCCGCCTACCGAGGAATCGACCTGGGACAACAGGGTGGTCGGCACCTGGATGAAGTCCACGCCCCGCTGATAGCAGGCAGCGGCAAAGCCGGCCATGTCACCGACCACCCCGCCGCCCAGGGCGACCACGGTGGTACGGCGGTCATGCCGCGCCGTCAGCAGGCCATCGAAGATCAGTTGCAGGGTTTCCCAGTTCTTGTGGGCTTCGCCATCGGGCAGTACCACTGGCAGCACCGAGTAGGCCCCCAGGGTCTTGGCCAGGCGGTCGAGATACAGCGGCGCGACGGTCTCGTTGGAGACGATGGCAACCTGCCGGCCGGCAATGTGCGGCGCGAGCAGCTCGGGCTGGTCCAGCAGGCCTTCGCCAATGTAGATCGGGTAGCTACGCTCGCCCAGGTCGACCTTCAGTGTCTGCATGTATCCCCACAATGTTCTTGGGCGCGGTGCCGTTCTGGCGACCTGCGCGGTAACGTTGAACCTCGCCTCGGCGCTGGTGGCCGAGAATAGTCCCGGGTTAACGGGGCGGCAACTGCTGCAAGCGCTCGAGGATGTCGATCACCACCATGCGTGGTGGCCGCTCGTCGGTTTCTACGACCAGGTCGGCGATCTCGCGGTAGAGCGGGTCGCGGGTTTCCAGCAGGTTCCGCAAGGTGGCCTCGGGGTTGGCGGTGCGCAGCAGCGGGCGATTGCGGTCGCGCGCCGTGCGGCCGACCTGCTGTTCGACCGAGGCGTGCAGGTAGATTACCCGGCCGCCCTGGTGCAGCGCCTGGCGGTTGGCTTCGCGCATGACGGCACCGCCACCGGTGGCCAGGACCACGCCGTCGAGGCCACACAGCTCGGCAATCATCGCTTGCTCGCGATCACGGAAACCCGGCTCGCCTTCCTTGTCGAAAATCCACGGGATGTTGGCGCCGCAACGCAGTTCGATTTCCTTGTCGGAATCCTTGAACAGCAGGCGCAGCTCTTTGGCCAATAGGCGACCGATGGTGCTTTTACCAGCACCCATGGGCCCCACAAGTATCAAATTTCGCACAGAATCAACGACTCACAGCAATCGCCTGGTCACTCATGATACGCGGAGTCAGGAAGACCAGCAGCTCGGATTTTTTCTCTTGTAATGCATCGCGTCGAAACAGCCGCCCAACATACGGCAGATCACCCAAAAATGGCACCTTGTCGACCACATTGTTTTGCGAGGTCGAGTACACGCCGCCAATCACGATCGTTTCGCCGTCGGCCACGCGAACCTTGGCATTCACCTCGTTCTTGCGGATCGGCGGTACGTTGTTCAAGGCATTGACGTAATCCGGTTCGTCCTTGGTCACCCTGACAGCCATGATTACCTTGTTGTCCGGGGTAATTTGCGGGGTCACCTCCAACGACAGCGAGGCCTCGCGGAACGACACCGAAGTAGCGCCGCTCTTGGTGGTTTCCTGGTAGGGCACCTCGGTGCCCTTGAGGATCCTGGCCGTTTCCTTGTCGGCCGTGACCACCTTGGGTTGCGAAATGATCTCGCCATTGCCGCTTTTTTCCATGGCGCTGAGTTCGAGGTCCAGCAGCACATCCCCGCGCAGCAGGCCAAGGCCGATGCTGCTGCCAGCCCGCTCGACACCCAGGTCGACGAACAGCGACTTGCCCGGCAGCGGGTTGTCGCCATACAAAGGGCTGCCCCAGCGCACCCCAAGGGCTTTCTCGTAATCGACGTTGGCCTCGACGATGCGCGCCTCGATCGCCACCTGGCGCACCGGCACATCCAGCTGCGCCACCAGTTGCCGCAGCTCATCGAGGCGTTCGGCCGGCAGGTAGGCCACCAGGGTATTGGTGCGCTCATCGACACTCAGGCTGCCCCAACCGGCGAGCAGGCTTTCGTCGGCCAGGCTGGTCTTGAGCAGTTCCGCAAGTTCGGCAGCCTTGGCATGGCGAACAGGCAACAGCTCCCGGCGCATGGGCTGCAACTGCGCATCCAGCACCTGCCCCGCACGCGCTTCGGCAGCTTGCGCAGCCAGCGTGGCCGCCGGTGCCACCAGCAGCACATTACCCTCCTGGCGCCGGGCGAGGCTTTTGCTGCGCAAGACCAGGTCCAGCGCCTGATCCCACGGCACATCCTGCAAGCGCAGGGTGACATTGCCCTGCACCTCGTCGCTGGCGACCAGGTTGACGCCGGCATAGTCGGCGAGTACCTGCAAAACCGAGCGAATCTCGACATCCTGAAAGTGCAGCGACAGCGGCTCACCCTGGTAAGGCGTCGCGGTCGCCAGAGGCATGGGCAGCAGGGCCGCCAGCAGATAGATCATCCTCGTTCTCATTCTGATCCGGGGCCTCCTTGCCCAGGCGTTTTGCGAGGGTGATGAACGCCGTGCGTTCATGCCACACCCCCGCCATGAACAACCGTTCGCGCACTTCGACCTGGCGCGGGCCGATGTGCATCACTATCCCTTGATCACGCCCTACCCGGTCCCCAAGGCGGACGCGGTAGAGCCTGCCGGCCGCCCGCAGCAGCGCTTGATGTTCCTGCCCACGCGTCAGGCTGCCGACCATTTCCAACTGGGCCAGGGGCGCGCGGGTCAAACCACCCGACAGGTGCGTTGCCAACGCGGCGAACGGATCCATGGCCGGTGCCCGCGTTGCCGGCCTGGCAGGCAGCCGCGCAAGCATGGCGACTGCCACCCCGGCAACCGGCGCGTGATAGGCATCGACCCGCAGTTGCAAACGCAGCAGGCCTGGTTCGCCACCGCCGGCTGCCAGGCGCATGCTGCGACCGTGCATGACACGCACCTGCCCCAACCACTCGTCCAGCCAGCCCCGCAAGGCTGGGTAGCTGCCCACCACCTGCAACTCCAGTGGCACTACGCTGAAGCCCTGCCGCTGCTGCTGCTCGTGCACATCGAGGCGCTCGACGAGCAGGCCGTGCTCGCGCCCCGAAACCGACAGACGGTCTAGCAGGTCGCTCATGCTTTCGCCGGCAGCCAGCTGCCATTGTGCCTTTTGCAAGCGCTGCCCATCGCTCGCCAGCTGAGCCCGCACCCCCTGCAACTCGGCAATCTGCGCCTGCGTGGCAGCCTGCTGCCGGCTCAGCTCGGCGTGCTTGCCCTCTTCTTCACCCTGCTGCTGCAACATGCCCGGCAGGCGAATCGCGCAGCCCAGGCTGAACAGCAGCACCGCCAGTGCCACAGGTGCCAGCCGCCGGAAGCGGCTGGAGCGCTCGGCTGCGCCAAGCCATGCGAGCAGTTGCACCTTGGTCACGACCAGAACGCCGCCACGCGCGCAGCCAGCAAGAATTCATCGCCGCCTGGCTGGCTCTTGATGTGTTTGAGCTCCAGGTCCAGCAGCACGCTGGAACGCTCCAGGTCGCGCATGAACTGGGCCAGTACGGCGCCGGAGGTGGCGAGCCCGCTCAACTCCATGCGGCCGTTTTCCAGGCTGAGGCCCAGCAGCTGCATGCCCAATGGCAGTGCCCTTTCGAGGTCGGCGAATACGCCAGGCAGAACCCCCTGCTGAGCCTGCAGGCCCTCCAGCACCGCCAGGCGGCCGAGCAGTGCGGCATGCTGGGCACGCACATCAGCCAGTGGCTGAGCCTCCAGGCCCAGGGTTTCCAGGGCTGCCTGGCGCTGGGTGTTGGCCAACGCTTGTTGCTGGCCGCGCTGGCGTGCCTGTTGGTCGACCAGCGTCACGGCGCACAATGCCAGCAATGCGCCAGCCACCAGATGGCTGCGAAACCGGCGCATGGCCGCCTGGCGCTGGCGTTCGCGCCACGGCAGAAGGTTCAGCCGCATCATGGTCGCGCCCCTGCAAGGGCCAGGGCACTCGCCAGCAGCATCGGCCCATCGACCTGGGCAAGCCCGGCCAGCGCAGGCAGTTCTTGGCACGGCAGCGCCAGGCTTTGGCCCAGGGCCTGCAGCCAGCCCGGCTGCAGCGGTGAGCAGTTGCTGACCCACAACCTGGCAGGTAAAAGCCCTTCGGCGAGCAGCGCAGGCAGCCGCTCGGGCAGTTGCGCGGCCATATCCCCGTCAGCTGCCCTCAGCTCCCGACGCTGCAGCGCCCCGCCAGGCGCCCAGGCATGAACAGTCGCCCGGTGGGGTTCGATACGCAGCAACGCCGCCCCAGCCTGCTCACCCGCAGGCAGCATGCGGCGCAGGGCAATGCTGTCGACCTCGACCGCCTCCAGTTGCAGCCCCGCCTGCTGCACCAGCGCTTCGAGGGGTGCCAGTGCACTCTGCCGACACGCTGCAACCAGCACCTCGCTGCAGGCTGGCTGAACACCTGAAGCCCCCAGGACCTGGAAGTCCAGGGCCAGGTCTTCCAGCGGGAACGGAAACAACCGTTCGGCATCCGCCAGCAACTGCGCCTCCAGTTGCTCCTCACCGGGCCCCACTGGCAGGTGACACAACTTGCAGATGACCTGGCTGGCGGGCAGCGCCAGAGCCAGCCGCCGCTCGCCGAGGCCGCTGCGCCGATGAGCGCGCTGCAATGCCGCCGAGACCTGCTCGGGCGCTGCTGCCCAGTCATTGCCTGCCCCGAGCTGCAGCGGCTCATGGGCCCAACCCAGCACCCGCCAGCCGCGTTTGCGCTGTTGCAGTTGCACCAGATGAATGGCGTGAGCGGTAATTTCCACCCCTACCAGTGAACCGGCATCCTTGCCGAAGCGTCCAAGCATTGCGAATTCCTTGCTGTATGTCGCGCCCCCGCGGCAACACTGGGCCGGGGCCACCCGTCAGGGCGACGGGCTGCCTGGCCGGTGGCCCGGAAAGGCGAAAAAATGCGTATAATGCCCAGCGTTTTTTGGTCCGCCGGACCTGCGTGCAATCCACTTCCAACCTGGACACCGAAAAGCCTTGATACGTCTGCTGAAGTTCTTCTGGTGGTCTTCCGTCGCAGTCATTTGCGCGCTCGTACTCGGTGTGAGCGGTGCGTTTCTGTATCTTAGTCCCAACCTGCCCTCGGTCGATTCGCTCAGAAGCATCCAGTTGCAGATCCCCCTCAAGGTGTACAGCAGCGATGGCAAGCTGATTGCCGAATTTGGCGAAATGCGCCGTTCGCCGATCCGTTTCGCAGACATTCCCCCACAGTTCATTCAGGCATTGCTGTCAGCCGAGGACGACAATTTCCTCAACCACTACGGCGTGGACCCCAGCAGCCTGATGCGCGCGGCCACCCAGCTGGTGAAAACCGGGCACATTCAGACCGGCGGCAGCACCATCACCATGCAGGTGGCCAAGAACTTCTTCCTGACCAGCGAGCGCAGCTTCTCGCGCAAGACCAACGAAATTCTGTTGGCCCTGCAGATCGAGCGGGAGCTGACCAAGGACGAGATTCTTGAGCTGTACGTGAACAAGATCTACCTCGGCAACCGCGCCTACGGTATCGACGCCGCGGCCCAGGTCTACTACGGCAAGTCGATCCGTGACGTGAGCCTGGCACAGATGGCGATGATCGCCGGCCTGCCCAAGGCGCCCTCGCGCTTCAACCCCCTGGCCAACCCGGTGCGCGCCAAAGAGCGCCGCGACTGGATCCTGGGCCGCATGTACAAGCTGGGCAAGATTGACCAGGCCAGCTACCAGGCCGCCCTGGACGAGCCACTCAACGCCAGCTACCACGTGCCAACGCCCGAGGTGAATGCACCGTACGTCGCGGAAATGGCTCGCGCGGAAATGGTTGGCCGCTACGGCAGCGACGCTTACACCGAAGGCTTCCGCGTTACCACCACCGTGCCCAGCGACATGCAGGAAATGGCCAACAAGGCCATCCTCAATGGCCTGTCCGATTATGACGAGCGCCACGGCTACCGCGGCCCTGAAGCCCGCTTCCCGGGGCGCACCGAGGCTGCCTGGCGCCAGGAACTGGGCAAGCAACGCACCTTGGGCGGGCTGGAGCCCGGCATCGTCACCCGGGTCGAAAAAACCGGCCTTGCGGTGCTGACCCGTGACGGCCAGCAGGTGCATGTGGCCTGGGACACCATGAAATGGGCGCGCCCGTTCATCAACAGCAACGCCCAGGGCCGCACCCCGCAGTCGCCCGCCGATGTCGCCCAGGTCGGTGACCTGGTGCGCCTGCAACGCCTGGACGATGGCACCTTCAAGTTCAGCCAGGTGCCGGGGGCACAGAGTGCACTGGTCACCCTCGACCCTAACAGCGGCGCCATCCGCGCCTTGGTCGGCGGTTTCTCGTTCGAGCAGAGCAACTACAACCGGGCGATGCAGGCCAAACGCCAACCGGGCTCAAGCTTCAAGCCGTTCATCTACAGTGCTGCACTGGACAGTGGCTATACCGCCGCCAGCCTGGTCAACGACGCGCCGATCGTATTCGTCGACGAATCGGTCGATAAGGTGTGGCGACCGAAGAACGACACCAACACGTTCCTCGGCCCGATCCGCATGCGCGAAGCGCTGTACAAGTCGCGCAACCTGGTTTCGATCCGCTTGCTGCAGGCCATGGGCGTGGACCGCACCATCGACTACATCGCCAAGTTCGGTTTCAACAAGCAGGACCTGCCGCGCAACCTGTCGCTGGCCCTGGGTACCGCCACCCTGACGCCGATGGAAATCGCTACAGGCTGGAGCACCTTTGCCAACGGTGGCTACAAGATTGCCCCCTACCTGATCGACCGTATCGAGAGCCGCAGTGGCGAAACGCTGTTCACCGCCAACCCGGTTCGCGTACCCCAAGGTACTGAAGACCAGGCCGGCCTGGCCGCCCCCGAGCAGCCGATCAGCACCGCCAGCATGCCCGGCGAGGCACCGGCGGCCCCCGGCCAAACCCCTGCGGCAGCGCAGCCACCAGCGGTTGCCGAGCGCATCATCGACGGGCGTACCACCTATATTCTCACCAGCATGCTGCAGGACGTGATCAAGCGCGGCACCGGCCGCCGGGCGCTGGCTTTGGGCCGCACCGACCTGGCAGGCAAGACCGGTACCACCAACGAGTCCAAGGACGCCTGGTTCTCTGGCTACAACGCCGACTACGTGACCACCGTGTGGGTTGGCTTCGACCAGCCGGAAACCCTGGGCCACCGCGAGTACGGCGGCACGGCGGCGCTGCCGATCTGGATGAGCTTCATGGGTGCGGCACTCAAGGACAAGCCTGCACATGCGCCGGCCGAGCCAGAAGGCATTCTCAGCCTGCGCGTAGACCCCGTCAGCGGCCGGGCAGCTTCGCCGGGCACACCCAATGCCTACTTCGAGCTGTTCAAGGCCGAGGATTCGCCGCCATCGGTGGACGAACTGGGCAATGG
This sequence comes from Pseudomonas sp. MB-090624, assembly GCF_003205245.1. Lineage (NCBI taxonomy): Bacteria > Pseudomonadati > Pseudomonadota > Gammaproteobacteria > Pseudomonadales > Pseudomonadaceae > Pseudomonas > Pseudomonas sp. MB-090624. The sequence goes on from NZ_QJRK01000017.1 coordinate 77,639, forward strand.
GGCCGTGCCGGGCAGCCCATTGCCAGCGGATGAAGCGACGCCGATGGACTTGTTCTGAGGCAGGGCGCCAGATCCGGGGCAGGTGCACGGCGGCGTTCGACCCTACGGGCGCCGTCACTGTCGGCCCCTGCCCCTCACCTCCCGGCCCCGAAGCATTCCCACCGCGCATAAAAAAGCCCCGGCTCGCAGGAGCCGGGGCTTTTTACACCGCTACAACAGCAATCAGCCGTTGAACACGTCATCCACGCTCTTGAGCGGGTAGTGCTTTGGATACGGCAGGGTAGCAACGCCGGACTCGATGGCAGCCTTGGCCACGGCGTCGGAAACGACGGTGATCAGGCGGGCATCCAGGGGCTTCGGAATGATGTACTCACGGCCGAACTCCAGCGCTTGCACGCCGTAGGCATCGCACACTTCCTTGGGTACCGGCAGCTTGGCCAGGTCTTTCAGGGCGATGGCCGCAGCGATTTTCATTTCTTCGTTGATGCGCTTGGCGCGTACGTCCAGGGCACCACGGAAGATGAACGGGAAGCCCAGTACGTTGTTGACCTGGTTCGGGTAGTCCGAACGGCCGGTGGCCATGATCACGTCGCTGCGGGTGGCGTGAGCCAGCGCTGGCGAAATTTCCGGATCAGGGTTGGAGCAGGCGAACACGATCGGGTTGGCCGCCATCGACTTCAGGCCTTCCGCGCTCAGCAGGTTCGGGCCGGACAGGCCAACGAACACGTCGGCACCCTCCAGGGCGTCGGCCAGGGTGCGCTTGTCGGTCGCGTGGGCGAACTGGGCCTTGTACTGGTTCAGGTCGTCACGGCCAGCGTGGATCACGCCGCTGCGGTCGATCATGTAGATGTTCTCGACCTTGGCACCCATGCTCACCAGCAACTTCATGCAGGAGATGGCAGCTGCACCGGCACCCAGGCACACGATCTTGGCTTCTTCGAGCTTCTTGCCGGCGATTTCCAGGGCGTTGATCATGCCGGCCGCAGTAACGATGGCGGTACCGTGCTGGTCATCGTGGAACACCGGAATGTCGCACTGTTCGATCAGCGTGCGTTCGATCTCGAAGCACTCTGGCGCCTTGATATCTTCGAGGTTGATGCCACCGAAGGTGATCGAGATGCGGCGAACGGTGTCGATGAATGCTTGCGGGCTTTCCGATTCGACTTCGATGTCGAATACGTCGATACCTGCGAAACGCTTGAACAGAACGCCCTTGCCTTCCATGACCGGCTTGGAAGCCAGTGGGCCGAGGTCACCCAGACCGAGGATGGCAGTGCCATCGGAAATCACCGCAACCAGGTTGCCTTTGCCGGTGTATTTGTATGCCAGCTCTGGATCCCGGCCAATTTCACGCACCGGCTCGGCAACACCTGGGCTGTAGGCCAGGGCGAGGTCACGGGCAGTGGCAGTTGGCTTGGAAAGTTCGACGCTCAGTTTCCCCGGGCGAGGTTGAGCGTGATATTCGAGAGCGGCAGTTTTCAGGTCTGACATGGTGGGCATTCCGCTATTTACTGTTCTGACGGACCGCCGAGGATACGCAAAGAGCCGGGTAGTCACAAGACTGGTCGGTCACTTGTGTCAAGGCCTTTAGCCTACGACTTTCCGCTAAAACCCACGGGGGCATACGGCTAACAGTGTGTACAATCCAATAGCGAACTGTCTACATCTTTTAGCCAGAAGTACGCGCCAGCATGCTCGGGTCGGTCAGTGGCAATACCCAGCGCCGCTGCCCTGGCTTGAGGCCGCCCTTGCGGGAACGGTCCACCACCCAGCCACGCACCTCGACCTGACGCCCTTTGAGGTTAGCGAAGAAACTGGCCGGGAAGTTGCGCTGCAGACGAGCGGAGACCTGCACCACCACGGCACGGTCAAGGTTCAACCAGACACCACCACGGTTGCGTTCGATGCTCATGATTCGGCCACTGAGCACAGCAAAACCAGGCTGCCTGATGGCGTCTGCCGGCACCACGGGCGACTGCCGCCAAAGGCCGGCGCCGGCCTGGCGTGCGGCCTGCTCGGCGCGTTGCTGGCAGCCACTGAGGCGCACATTGGGGGCGACGGCCACCCGGTAGCCCAAGCCTTCACTGAGCAATTGTGCTTCGAGATTGTCGCCATTACGGCCATAAATGTGCGCCAGTGTGCGCCCATACTTGTCTTTGGCTTGCACACCGGGAACCAGCCCTACACGCCCGTCACTGGCCTTGACCAACGCCTGCAGGCGCCGCTTGGCAGCTTCGGCATAGGGCTCGCTGCTACGCCCCTTGCGACCGATCTCCGGGGTGTTGATGCCGATCAGCCGCACACTGCGGCCATCCACCAGACGCACGGTGTCGCCGTCGACCACCTGCCGCACCCGAACCTGCTCGGGTTTGCCCGGCAGCGGGCAGAAGGCCAGGGCGGGCAAATGCCAGATCGCACCCACAAAAAAGGCGCCCACGAGGGGCGCCTTTTTCAGCAACAATGCGAAGCCCGAAGGACTCGCCATGCGCATGATTACTTCTTGGTACCGAACATACCGAAGCGGTCGGCGAACTTCTGTACGCGGCCACCGGTGTCCAGGACTTTCTGCTTACCGGTGTAGAACGGGTGGCACAGGTTGCAAACGTCGATCGACAGGGTGCTGCCCAGGGTCGAACGGGTTTCGAACTTGTTACCGCAGCTGCAGGTGACTGCAACAGCTTCGTAGTTCGGGTGGATACCTTCTTTCATGGTCACTTCCTCGAGCTGCGTGCCGCCACCCAACACCAATTGTTGAATACCGCACGTAATTAGGCGGCGAATAATACCAGAGCACACCGTCAGTGCAAGATGTCGCTTGCACCGACCGTCGTCTGCTAGGCTCGCCAGTTCTTGTAATGCCCTCCGAGACTTTCTGCGTGTCCGACGTCATCCTGCGCCTTGCCCTGCCCTCGCCATTGCGGCGCCTGTTCGACTACAAGGCGCCAGCGAGCATGGCGCGCCAGGCCCTGGCCCCGGGCATGCGTATTCGCGTGCCCTTTGGCCGCCGCGAAATGATCGGCGTACTGGTCGAAGTGTGCGCGCAGAGCGAGGTGCCCGCCGACAAGCTGAAGCCGGCCAGCGCCTTGCTCGACCCGGTCTCCCCGATTCCGCCTTCGCTGTTCAAGCTGTGCCTGTGGACCGCGCAGTACTACCAGCACAGCCTGGGTGACACCTTGAGCTGGGCCTTGCCCACGCTACTGCGCCAGGGTGAGCCCGCAGAAATGCGCCAGGAGCGCTTCTGGCACATTGCCCCCGACGCCCGCCTGGACGACCCGCGCATCGCCCGGGCACCGCGCCAGCGCGATGCCCTCAAGACCCTGGCGCAGCACCCGCACGGGGTGGCGCACAGCCTGCTGGCCAAGCTCAACCTGAACAAGGACAGCCTCGACCTGCTGCTGGCCAAGGAACTGGTGCAGATCGAAGTCCGCCGCCAGAAGCCGGGCTTGCGCCACGAACACTGGCTGGCACAGCCGGAGCTGCCGCTCAATGACGAGCAACGCGATGCCTTCGAGGCGGTGTGCGAGGGGTTCGGCGGTTTTGCGGCCTTCCTGCTGGCCGGCGTGACCGGCAGCGGCAAGACCGAGGTCTACCTGCAGCTGATCCGCGAAACCCTCGAGGCCGGCAAGCAGGCGCTGGTACTGATCCCGGAGATCAACCTCGGCCCGCAAACCCTGGCGCGCTTCGAGCAACGCTTCAACGCCCGGATTGCCTTGCTGCATTCGGCGGTGAACGACCGGGACCGCCTGGACGCCTGGCTGGCGGCACGCGATGGCGAAGCCGACATTATCATCGGCACCCGTTCAGCGCTGTTCACGCCCATGAAAAACCCTGGCCTGATCATCATCGACGAAGAACACGACGGTTCTTATAAACAGCAGGAGGGCCTGCGCTACCATGCCCGCGACCTGGCGCTGGTGCGGGCGCACCAGGAGAACATTCCGATCCTGCTCGGCTCCGCCACGCCCTCGCTGGAAACCTTGCACAACGCCCTCACCGGCCGCTACCGCCTGTTGCGCATGAATCAGCGCGCGGGCGGCGCACGCCCACCGCGCATGCTGCGCCTGGATGTAAAAAGCCTGCCGCTGGACAGTGGCATCAGCGGCCCGCTGCAGCAGGCCATCCGCCTGACACTGGAAGCCGGCCAGCAAGTGCTGGTGTTCCTCAACCGCCGCGGCTTCGCCCCGACGCTGCTGTGCCACGATTGCGGCTGGCTGTCGGAATGCCCGCGCTGCGACGCGCGCATGACCGTGCACCAGCGCTCCGGGGTGTTGCGCTGCCACCACTGCGGCTATGACGAACGCCTGCCACACCAGTGCCCGCAGTGCGACCACGTCGACCTGCGCCCGGTCGGTGCGGGCACCGAACGCGCCGAAGAACGCCTGAAAGTGCTGTTCCCGGACTACCCGATTCTGCGTGTGGACCGCGACAGCACGGCGCGCAAGGACGCCATGCACCAGCTGTTCAGTACCATCCAGAAAGGCCAGTCGAGCATTCTTGTCGGTACCCAGATGCTTGCCAAAGGGCACCATTTCCCGCGGGTAACCCTGGTGGCCATCCTCGACGCCGACGGGGGGCTTTTCTCGGGCGACTTCCGCGCCAGCGAGCGCATGGCGCAACTGATCGTGCAGGTCGCCGGGCGCGCCGGGCGTGCCGAGGAACCGGGCAAGGTCATCATCCAGACCCACCTGGCCGATCACCCGTTGCTGGTGCAACTGACCGAACAAGGCTACTTCGCCTTTGCCGAACAGGCCCTGGACGAACGCCGTGCCGCCGGGCTGCCGCCCTACTCGCACCTGGCCTTGCTGCGCGCAGAAGCGCACAAGCCGGGGCAGGCTGAAGGTTTCCTGGACGAGGCCTGCGCCGCCGCCGAGCGCCTGGTCGCCGAACAGCGGCTGCCAGGCATCGAGCTGCTGGGCCCGGTTCCGGCCCCCATGGAGCGCCGCGCCGGGCGTTTCCGCGCGCAGTTGTTGATACAGGCCAACACCCGGGCGCCTTTGCATCGACTGATCAGTGCCTGGTTGCTAGTGTTGGAGCAGATGCCGAGCGGGCGCCAGGTCCGCTGGTCGCTGGATGTCGACCCGGTCGACCTTTATTGAGCTGCAAGCTGCAAGCTGCAAGCTGCAAGCTGCAAGCTGCAAGCTGCAAGCAAGAGCGGAACAGGGCCAGGCGGCGCAACCAAGCTTTTTCTTGCTACTTGCTACTTGCTACTTGCTACTTGCTACTTGCTACTTGCTACTTGCGACTTGCGACTTGCTACTCGCGCCTTCCAACGTGAAGCCCAAAGGTTGGCAACCCGCTCCCAGGCACGGATAATGCCCAGTTTTTCCACCTGCGCATCCAAGCGCTGCACCGCGCTTGCGGTCGAAAAGAGACCCCCATGAAAGACACCATTCGCCAGCTGATCCAGCAAGCCCTCACCCAACTCGTCACCGACGGTGTGCTGCCTGAAGGGCTGTCGCCGGCGATCCAGGTGGAAAACGCCCGGGACAAGACCCACGGCGACTTCGCCAGCAATATCGCGATGATGCTGGCCAAGCCGGCCGGCATGAAGCCCCGCGACCTGGCGGAAAAACTGATCAACGCCCTGCCAGCCAGCGCCGATATCAGCAAGGTCGAGATCGCAGGCCCTGGCTTCCTCAATTTCTTCCAGAACACCGACGCCCTGGCCAACCGCCTGGACGCTGCCCTGGCCGACGCCCACCTGGGCGCGCGCAAGGCCGGCCCGGCGCAAAAAGTGGTGGTCGACCTGTCGGCCCCCAACCTGGCCAAAGAGATGCACGTCGGCCACCTGCGCTCGACCATCATTGGTGACAGCGTGGCGCGGGTGCTGGAGTTCCTGGGCGACACCGTCATTCGCCAGAACCACGTAGGCGACTGGGGCACCCAGTTCGGCATGTTGATGGCCTACCTGCAGGAAAACCCGATCACCAGCGATGAACTGTCGGACCTGGAAAACTTCTACCGCGCGGCCAAGCAGCGTTTCGACGAGTCCGAGGCATTCGCCACCCGTGCCCGCGGCCTGGTGGTCAAGCTGCAGGCCGGTGACCCGGAATGCCTGGCCCTGTGGACACGCTTCAAGGACATTTCGCTGTCGCACTGCCAAAAGACGTATGAACTGCTCAACGTCAAGCTGACCATGGCGGACGTGATGGGTGAAAGCGCCTACAACGACGACCTGGCCAATGTCGTGGCCGACCTCAAGGCCAAGGGCCTGCTGGTCGAAGACCAGGGCGCCCAGTGCGTGTTCCTCGACGAGTTCAAGAACAGCGACGGCGACCCGCTGCCAGTGATCGTGCAGAAGGCCGACGGCGGTTACCTGTACGCCACCACCGACCTGGCCGCCGTGCGCTACCGCAGCAATGTGCTCAAGGCCGACCGTGCCCTGTACTTCGTCGACCAGCGCCAGGCCCTGCACTTCAACCAGGTGTTCGAAGTGGCCCGCCGCGCAGGCTTCGTCGGCCACCCGATGCAAATGGAGCACATGGGCTTCGGCACCATGAACGGCGCCGATGGCCGCCCGTTCAAAACCCGCGACGGCGGCACCGTGAAGCTGATCGACCTGCTGACCGAGGCCAAGGAAAGGGCCTACGCGCTGGTCAAGGAAAAGAACCCGAGCCTGGCCGACGACGAACTGCGCCGCATCGGCGAAGTGGTGGGTATTGGCGCGGTGAAGTACGCCGACCTGTCCAAACACCGCACCAGCGACTACAGCTTCAACTTCGAGCTGATGCTCAACTTCGAAGGCAATACCGCGCCTTACCTGCTGTACGCCTATACCCGTGTAGCTGGCGTGTTCCGCAAGCTGGGCAAGCGCTTTGACCAAGCCGATGGCAAGATCGTGCTGCAGGCCGCCCACGAGCAGGACCTGGCCGCACGCCTGGCGCAGTTTGGCGAAACCCTGAACAGCGTTGCCGAGAAAGGCACACCGCACGTACTGTGCAGCTACCTGTACGACCTCGCCGGCCTGTTCTCCAGCTTCTACGAGAACTGCCCGATCCTCGCCGCTGAAACCCCCGAGCAGCAACAGAGCCGCCTGCGCCTGGCCGCCCTGACTGGCCGCACCCTCAAACAAGGTCTGGAACTGCTCGGCCTGGAAACCCTGGAGCGCATGTAAGTTGGCTGCCAAGAAAAAACCCGCACCCAAACGCGGCGCCAGCCGCCAGACAGCGCCAGCCAAACAGCCGATCCCCGGCTGGGTATGGCTGGCGGTCGGCCTGACCGTTGGCGCGTTCATCGTGTTCCTGATGAAGCTCGAACCCGGCGGCGATGACATCAAGCGGGCCAAACCCGAGCAGCAGAAGGCCGACAAAGTGGCCGAAGCCAGCAAGCCTACCCAGGCCACACCGCAACAGCCGGTGAAACCGAAGTACGACTTCTACACCTTGCTGCCAGAGTCGGAAGTCATCGTGCCGCCAGAGGCCGTACCGGAGAAAACACCCCCGGTTCCGGCCCAGCCGGTCACACCGGTTACCCCCGCTGAAGCGGCGAAAATCGACACGGCGCGGGCCCAGGCAGCACTGCTTGGCCAAACCCCGCCTCCGGCCCCGCCAGTGATCAAGCCGGCAGCGACCACCCAGTACTTCCTGCAGGCGGGCTCGTTCCGCAAACAGGCCGACGCCGACAAGGTGCGGGCCCAGATCATTCTGCTGGGGCAGTCAGTGAAGGTGGAGTCGGGTACGGTCAAGGAAGAAACCTGGTATCGCGTGATGGTCGGCCCGTTCAGCAACCGCGAACAGCTGACCGGTGCGCAGAAACAGCTCGCCGGCGCTGGTTTTGCCAACCTGTTGCTGCAACAGCGCCAGACCCGCCAGTAACCTTTGAACGGGGCGCTGTGCGCCCCCGTCAGACTTGAGCCGCCCCGGTGCAGCGGCCTTGCCTAGCGACAGGGCTGCAAAGCAGCCCTTGCCCTCTCAGCCCCGCCCCGCGTTGCGCTCGGACACCTGGCTATTGAGTGTCCAGAAGTCGTACAGCACCCCTACCAGGAACAGGCCACCGGTCAGGAAGTAGATGATCGCGGTCACCCACTTGCCCTGATACAGCCGGTGCAGGCCGAACACGCCGAGGAACGTCAGCAGGACCCAGGCGATGTTGTAGTCGATGCGCCCAGACTGGAACCTCAGGTCCGCCTCGCGGTCCATGGCCGGGATCAGAAACAGGTCGATCAGCCAGCCGATACCCAGCAGGCCGAAGGTGAAGAACCAGAGGGTGCCGGTTATCGGCTTGCCATAGTAGAAACGATGCGACCCGGTGAAGCCGAAAATCCACAGCAGGTAGCCGATGGTCTTGCTGTGCGTGTCGTGGTAGGGCGTTCCCTGTTGATAACTGTTCATGCCTAGCCCTCGTGGGTTATGGAAAAATTTTCTAAGAAAAAATGTGACTTTTTTGTCACAGGCCGACGTATGGCACCCTGCCAATCGACCAACGGATCATAAATTGATCAAAAAGCTGTTATAAAGTTGCGCGCCCAACACATAACTATTCATAAGAGCTTCATCTATGCCGCCTTTACTCAAGACATGGCTGACCCTCTGCCTATTATTGCCCCTGGCCGCCCACGCCACCAATCGTGAGCAACGTCTTCCCAATGGTTTCACCGGCTACACCAGCAATGCCGCCGTGAGGCATGCAGCTGTCAAGCAGACTGCGCCCCATGCTCGCACTGTCAGCGCCGCCAGCACGCGCGGTAGCAAGGTGGCCGCGATGTCGCACAAGCAGAGCAGCGATGTGCTCAGCCGCGCGGTCAATGTACTTGGTACCCCCTACGTTTGGGGTGGCAGCAGCCCGAAAAAGGGCTTTGACTGCAGTGGCCTGGTCAAGTACGCCTTCAACGACGTGGCCAACGTAGACCTGCCACGCACCTCCAATGCCATGGCCCAGGGCCATGGGGTGAAAGTGGCCAAGGGCGAGTTGAAGCCAGGGGACCTGATCTTCTTCAACATCAAAAGCCGGCGGGTGAACCACGTGGCCATCTATCTGGGCAACGACCGTTTCATCCACGCGCCACGCCGCGGCAAGCGGGTGAGCATCGACAACCTGAGCAAGCCTTACTGGCAGAAGCATTACGTGGTCGCCAAACGGGTGCTGCCGAAAGAGCAGCAGCTGAGCCTGGCCAAGCGCTAAGCTTTTTCCACCTGCAATGGCCCGATCGCCGGCAAGCCGGCTCCCCCACAAATCTGTAGAACTGTGGTGAACCTGTGGGAGATCACACAGCCCTACGGGCTGCGCTGTCGCACAGAGAACTCGATTCGTAACCGCGACGCGGCCTGTGTGGGAGCGGGCGTGCCCGCGAAGCAGGCGACGCGGTGGCAGGCACCGGCTACGCCGGTGTTCGCGGGCACGCCCGCTTCCACAAAGACCCCGCTAAATCAATAAGTTATGTACTGTTCTATGAGAGCTGGCTTGCGGCGATAAGGCCTGTAGAGGCACTATAAATCGTCAACCAGGCCCCTCTCTCGCAACCCACGCAATGCCCCTTCCATCGTCCGCATCCCTTGCGCACCACCCGCCTGCATCACCGAACACAACTGCGCCATCCGCCCTTCGCGCACCAGGTTGCGCACCGCCGGCGTCGCCACCAACACTTCCCGCGCTGCAACCCGCCCACCGCCCACGCGGCGTACCAGCACCTGCGCCACCACCATTTGCAACGACTCCGCCAGCATCGCCCGCACCAACGGCTTTTCATCGGCTGCAAATACCTCCACCAGCCGCTCGATGCTGCTGGCCGCCGAGCGCGCATGTACCGTCGCCAGCACCAGGTGCCCGGTCTCGGCCGCTTGCAAGGCCAGGCGAATGGTCTGCAGGTCGCGCAACTCGCCGATCATGATCACGTCCGGGTCCTGGCGCAGCGCGCTGCGTAGCCCCTGGGCAAAGCCGCTGCTGTGGCGGCCGACCTCGCGCTGGTTGACCAGGCTACGCTGGCTGCTGTGGATAACTTCAACAGGGTCTTCCAGGGTAATGATGTGCAGCGCCTTTTCGCGGTTCAGCTGGTCCAGCAACGTTGCCAGTGTGCTGGACTTGCCACTGCCGGTCGGCCCACCCACCAGCACCAGACCATCGCGGTACTGGACCACCGCCTGAAACACATCGGTCAGCGCTAGCTCATCCAGCGTGGCAATACGCCCTGGGATCAGGCGGAAGGTCGCCGCAGGCCCATTCAGCTGGCGAAACAGGTTCACGCGAAAGCGCCCTAGGGCAGGCAGCGCCAGCGCCAGGTCCAGTTCAGCCCCTTGCGCCCACTGCTCGCGCTGCGTGTCATCGAGCAGGGTTGCCATGCCCGCGACCAAGGCGCCCGCGGCGAGCGGCGGCATGGCCATGCGCTGCAGCTCGCCGTCCAGGCGCAGCATGGGTGTCTGGCCGGCCGCCAGGTGCAGGTCCGAAGCCTGCACCGCCACGGCCCGTGCCAACAGGTCGGTCACATCCATGAGACTCCCCAAAGGCTTTCAAGTAGGTAGAATGCCGCAAACCCAACACTAGCCGGCCACCCTTCATGTCCACCCTAGCAGACAACCTTTCCGCGATTTCCGCCCGTATCGCCAGTGCTGCACAGGCAGCCGGGCGTGAGCCGGCCAGCGTCCAACTGCTGGCCGTGAGCAAGACCAAGCCAGCTGCTGCGATCCGCGAGCTGTACGCCGCTGGCGTGTGCGATTTCGGGGAAAATTACCTACAGGAAGCCCTGACAAAGCAGCAGGCACTCGGCGACTTGCCCTTGATCTGGCACTTCATTGGCCCCATTCAATCGAACAAGACCAAAGCCATTGCTGAGCATTTCGACTGGGTGCATTCCGTGGACCGCCTGAAAATCGCCCAACGCCTTTCAGAACAGCGCCCTGCCGGGCTGGCACCGCTGAACATCTGCCTGCAGGTGAACGTCAGTGGCGAAGACAGCAAGTCCGGCTGCGCCGCCGCCGAACTGCCGGCCTTGGCCAAGGCCGTGGCGGCCCTGCCCAACCTGCGCCTGCGCGGGCTGATGGCGATCCCCGAACCCACCGACGACCGCGCCGCTCAGGAGGCCGCCTTCGCCAGCCTGCGTAACCTGCTGGAACAGCAGCACCTGGGGCTGGACACCTTGTCCATGGGCATGAGCCACGACCTGGAAGCGGCCATTGCACAAGGTGCGACCTGGGTACGCATCGGTACCGCCCTGTTCGGTGCCCGCGCCCCACTTAACCCCGGCCAGGGCTGATGGCATGCTTTACTCACTCTTTTCCACAAGGACCTGACATGAGCAAGACTCGTATTGCCTTTATCGGCGCCGGCAACATGGCGGCCAGCCTGATCGGAGGTCTGCGTGCCCAGGGCCTGGACGCCTCGCAGATTCGCGCCAGCGATCCGGGCGCCGAGACCCGCAGCCGCATCCAGGCCGAACACGGCATCGAAACCTTCGAGGACAATGCCCAGGCCATCGACGGCGCCGACGTGATCGTGCTGGCGGTCAAGCCACAGGTCATGAAAGCGGTTTGCCAGGCCCTGCAACCCAGCCTGCGTGATGGCCAACTCATCGTTTCCATCGCTGCCGGTATTACCTGCGCCAGCCTGCAAAGCTGGGTGGGCGCGCGCCCCGTGGTGCGCTGCATGCCCAATACCCCCGCGCTCCTGCGCCAGGGCGTGAGCGGCCTGTACGCCACCGCCGAGGTGTCGGCCGCACAGCGCGAGCAGGCCGAGCAACTGCTGTCGGCGGTAGGCACGGCCCTGTGGCTTGAGCAGGAACAGCAACTGGACGCCGTGACCGCGGTTTCCGGCAGTGGCCCGGCCTACTTCTTCCTGCTGATCGAGGCCATGACTGCCGCAGGCGAAAAGCTTGGGCTGCCGCGTGAAACCGCCTCGCAACTGACCCTGCACACGGCCTTGGGCGCTGCACGCATGGCGGTCGCCAGCGATGTCGACGCCGCCGAACTGCGCCGCCGTGTCACCTCGCCCGCCGGCACCACTGAAGCGGCGATCAAGTCGTTCCAGGCCAGCGGCTTCGAAGCGATCGTCGAGCAGGCCCTGCAGGCTGCCGCGACACGCTCCGCCGAACTGGCCGAACAACTGGGCAAATAAGGAGTTATCGATGAATGCACTCTCCGGCGCCGCGATTTTCGTGGTGCAAACCTTGGTCAGCCTGTACCTGGTGATCGTGTTGCTGCGCTTCGTACTGCAGCTGGTCAAGGCCGATTTCTACAACCCGCTGTGCCAGTTCGCGGTGCGCGCCACCCAGCCGCTGCTCAAGCCGATCCGCCGCATCATCCCCAGCATTGGCGGCCTGGACACCTCGTCGCTGCTGCTGTCGGTGCTGATCCAGGCGCTGCTGATGGCCTTCGTGCTAATGGTCACCTATGGCACCTTCGGTGACGTCCTGCACTTGCTGATGTGGGCGATCATCGGCATTACCTCGCTGTTCCTGAAGATCTTCTGGGTGGCGATGATCGTGATGGTGATCGTTTCCTGGGTTGCGCCCAACAGCCACAACCCCGCCGCCGAACTGGCCTACCAGATCAGCGAGCCGGTGCTCGCCCCCTTCCGCCGCATCGTGCCCAACCTGGGCGGCATGGACATTTCGCCGATCTTCGCCTTCCTGGCGATTCAGGTGATCCAGTCGTTCGTCATGCCACCGCTGGCTGCCTATGCCGGCATGCCCCAGGAGCTGTGGCGGATGATCTGACCCCGCATGCACCCAGCGGCAAGCCTTTGCTTGCCGCTGGGGGTAGCGCTCTTTAGACTTACGCCTCCGTCAAGCGTGAGCAGGGTCGATGTCCACTGTCTTTCCCGAAGATTCCGTCGGTCTGGTAGTACCGCAAACCGCCCGGTTCGATGAACCGCTGGCGCTGGCCTGCGGCCGCTCCCTGGCCAGTTACGAGCTGGTCTACGAGACCTACGGCACCCTCAATGCCAGCGCGAGCAATGCCGTGCTGATCTGCCATGCGCTGTCTGGCCACCACCATGCCGCCGGCTACCATGCTGCCACCGACCGTAAACCGGGTTGGTGGGACAGCTGCATCGGCCCTGGCAAGCCCATCGATACCAACCGTTTCTTCGTGGTCAGCCTGAACAACCTCGGCGGTTGCAACGGCAGCACCGGCCCCAGCAGCGTCAACCCGGCCACTGGCAAACCCTACGGCGCCGAGTTTCCGGTACTGACGGTGGAAGACTGGGTGCACAGCCAGGCGCGTCTGGCCGATCGCCTGGGCATCCAGCAGTGGGCAGCCATCGTTGGCGGCAGCCTGGGTGGCATGCAGGCGCTACAGTGGACCATGACCTACCCGGAGCGCGTGCGCCACTGCGTCGACATCGCCTCGGCACCGAAACTGTCGGCGCAGAATATCGCCTTCAACGAAGTGGCACGCCAGGCCATCCTCACCGACCCTGAGTTCCACGGCGGTTCGTTCCAGGACCAGGGCGTGATCCCCAAGCGGGGCTTGATGCTGGCGCGCATGGTCGGCCATATCACCTACCTGTCCGATGACTCGATGGGTGAAAAATTCGGCCGCGAGCTCAAGAGCGACAAGCTCAACTATGACTTTCACAGCGTCGAGTTCCAGGTCGAGAGCTACCTGCGCTACCAGGGCGAGGAGTTTTCCGGGCGGTTCGATGCCAACACCTACCTGCTGATGACCAAGGCGCTGGACTACTTCGACCCGGCTGCCGCCCACGGCGGCGACCTGGCAGCCACCCTGGCCAACGTCAAGGCGGACTACTGCATCATGTCGTTCACCACCGACTGGCGCTTCTCCCCGGCCCGTTCGCGTGAAATCGTCGACGCCCTGATGGCAGCGCGCAAGAACGTCTGCTACCTGGAGATCGACTCACCTTATGGGCACGATGCCTTCTTGATCCCCACACCTCGCTACATGCAGGGTTTTTCGAACTACATGAACCGCATTGCCATCTGAGGACAGCATGAGAGCCGATCTGGAAATCATCCACGACTGGATCCCCGCCGGCAGCCGGGTACTCGACCTGGGCTGCGGCAGCGGCGAACTGCTGGCCTCGCTACGTGACCGCAAGCAGGTCACCGGCTATGGCCTGGAGATCGACCCCGACAACATCGCCGCCTGCGTGGCCAAGGGCGTGAACGTCATCGAGCAAGACCTGGACAAAGGCCTGGGCAACTTCGCCAGCAACAGTTTTGACGTGGTGATCATGACGCAGGCCCTGCAGGCCGTGGAGTACCCTGATCGCATCCTCGACGAGATGCTGCGCGTGGGCCGCCAGTGCATCATCACCTTCCCCAACTTCGGGCACTGGCGTTGCCGCTGGTACCTGGCGACCAAAGGCCGCATGCCGGTATCGGACTTCATGCCCTATACCTGGTACAACACCCCGAACATTCACTTCTGCACGTTCGCCGACTTTGAAGAGCTGGTGCATGAGCGCCGCGCCAAGGTGCTCGACCGCCTGGCGGTCGACCACCTGCACCGCAATGGGTGGGGTGGCCGGCTTTGGCCTAATCTTCTGGGTGAGATCGGCATCTACCGCGTCAGCAGCCCTAACCTGCAAGAGCGCCAGCTGGCGGTCTGACGCACACCGGGGAAAGCGCCCCATGCGTCGCCCCGTGCGCAGCAGCCCGCTAGGGTTCAAGCAGAGTATCGAAACCGGCGGCATCAGCAACTCCCTCAGTTTCAACCAGGAAGTGTTCCCAGGCGAATGATGAATTTCCAGCAACTCGTATTGGCCAGCCACAACGCCGGCAAACTCAAGGAACTCCAGGCCATGCTCGGCCACTCGGTGCAACTGCGCTCGATTGGCGAATTCAGCCAGGTAGAGCCGGAAGAAACCGGCTTGTCGTTCGTCGAGAACGCCATCCTCAAGGCGCGCAACGCTGCACGTATTTCCGGCCTGCCGGCCTTGGCCGACGATTCCGGCCTGGCCGTGGACTTCCTCGGCGGTGCGCCGGGTATCTACTCGGCGCGCTATGCCGATGGCAAGGGTGACGCGGCAAACAATGCCAAGCTGCTCGACGCACTGAAAGACGTGCCAGAAGCCGAGCGCGGTGCACAGTTCGTCTGTGTGCTGGCACTGGTACGCCACGCGGATGACCCGCTCCCGATCCTCTGCGAAGGCCTGTGGCAAGGGCGCATTCTGTTCCAGGCCAGTGGCGAGCATGGCTTTGGCTATGACCCACTGTTCTGGGTGCCCGAACGCAACTGCTCCAGCGCCGACCTGGCACCTGTGGACAAGAACCAGCTCAGCCACCGCGCCCGCGCCATGGCCCTGCTGCGCCAACGCCTGGGCCTGGCATGATCGCAACACTGGCTACCCCTGGCGCGGCGGGCTTTCCCAGCCTGCCGCCGCTGGCGCTGTACATCCACATTCCGTGGTGCGTGCGCAAATGCCCTTACTGCGACTTCAACTCCCACGCGGCCGGCCCTGAGCTGCCGGAAGACGAATACGTCGCGGCGCTGTTGACCGACCTGGACCAGGAGCTGGCGGCGGTGCAAGGCAGGCCGATCAGCTCGATCTTCTTCGGTGGCGGTACGCCCAGCCTGTTCAGTGCAGGCGCCCTGGGCCGCCTGCTGCGCGGCGTGGAGCAGCGCATACCGTTCGCAGCGGACATCGAGATCACCCTGGAGGCCAACCCGGGCACCTTCGAGCAGGACAAGTTCAAGGCCTACCGGCAAACCGGCATCAACCGCCTGTCCATTGGCGTGCAGAGCTTCCAGCCGGCCAAGCTGCAGGCCCTGGGGCGCATCCACAATGGTGACGAAGCCGTCCGGGCAGCCGGCATGGCGCGCGCGGCCGGGTTCGACAACTTCAACATGGACCTCATGCACGGCCTGCCCGACCAGTCGCTGGAAGACGCCCTGGGCGACCTGCGCCAAGCCATGGACCTGGGGCCCACGCACCTGTCGTGGTACCAACTGACCGTCGAGCCCAACACGGTATTCTGGAACCAGCCGCCGGAGCTGCCCGAGGACGACATTCTCTGGGACATCCAGGAAGCCGGCCAGGTGCTGATGGCCGGGCATGGTTTTCGCCAGTACGAGGTCTCGGCCTATGCTCAGGCCGGCCGCGCTGCGCGGCATAA
The DNA here is from genome assembly GCF_003205245.1 of Pseudomonas sp. MB-090624. Lineage (NCBI taxonomy): Bacteria > Pseudomonadati > Pseudomonadota > Gammaproteobacteria > Pseudomonadales > Pseudomonadaceae > Pseudomonas > Pseudomonas sp. MB-090624. The sequence continues at coordinate 93,645 of NZ_QJRK01000017.1, forward strand.
CCTCAACTACTGGCGTTTTGGCGACTTCATCGGCATCGGCGCCGGCGCCCACGGCAAACTGACCTTCGCTGACGGCCGTATCCTGCGCACCTGGAAGACTCGCTTGCCCAAGGACTACCTGAACCTGGCCAAACCGTACAAAGCCGGTGAGAAGCTGCTGCCAGTCGACGAGTTGCCGTTCGAGTTCCTGATGAACGCCCTGCGCCTGACCGATGGCGTGGAAGCCCAGCTGTTCACCCAGCGCACCGGCTTGCCGCTGGAGCAGTTGCGCGAAGCCCGTCGGGCAGCCGAACAAAAGGGCCTTTTGCAGGTCGAACCGGATCGACTGGTGGCCACGCCAAGGGGCCAGCTATTCCTCAATGACCTGCTGCAGTATTTCTTGACCTAAGGATGACCCATGGATCTGGTACTTGATCTGCTCGCGACGGTTTCCCGCTGGAGCCGCGGCAACCTGTCAGAAATTTCGCTGGCCTTGGTAGGCTGCCTGCTGGTGCTGTTCGGCAGCGACGTCAAAGGCTGGGCCGAACAACGGCTGGGCAGCCTGGGTGGCGCCCTGCGCGTACCGTTCATGGCGGTGATGGTGATGGTCGGCAGCGGCGCGGCACTGATCTATGCCACACCCTGGGTGGTGAAGGGGCTGAGCCAGTTCAACAACTACGCACTGGCGCCGGTGCTGCTGGTGGTCGTGGTGCTGATTGGCGTAGTGGCCGACCGGCGCGGCTGAGACACAGCCTGGGGCTGAACGCTTGTGGGACATTCTGTCTTGCCCAGTTTCTGGAAGCTGGCGCGATCACTGTAGGAGCGGGTTTACCCGCGAAGAGGTCGGCACTGCCAGCAGAAGGCTTGAGATAGCCGGGGCTGCTTTGCAGCCCATCGCGACACAAGGCCGCTCCTACACCGATCGCGCTAGTTGATCAGCGCAGGAAACAAGCGGGGCGCAGATTCTAAAAGCTGCCCCGGCAAACCAGGGCAGCCCTACCACTTGACTAGCCTTTAACGGGCGTCATCGAAGTGGTCGCGCATGCCTGCATTTCTACAGGCCACAGCGTACCGAAAGGCCGATTCAGCCGATCAGTCCACCTTCTCGAACTTCAAATCCCACACCCCATGCCCCAGCCGCTCGCCGCGGCGTTCGAACTTGGTGATCGGGCGCTCTTCGGGGCGCGGCACGTAGGTACCGTCTGCTGCGCGGTTGCGATAGCCCGGCGCAGCGCTCATCACTTCCAGCATGTACTCGGCATACGGCTCCCAGTCGGTGGCCATGTGGAACACGCCACCGGGCTTGAGCTTGCGCCGCACCAGCTCGGCGAACTCCAGCTGCACGATACGGCGCTTGTGGTGGCGCGCCTTGTGCCAAGGGTCGGGGAAGAACAGCATCAGGCGGTCGAGGCTGTTGTCGGCCACGCAGCGGTTCAACACTTCGATGGCATCGCAGTCATACACCCGCAGGTTCTTCAAACCCTGGGTCAGCACACCGTTGAGCAACGCACCAACACCGGGACGGTGTACTTCTACACCAATGAAGTCCTGCTCCGGCGCGGCGGCGGCCATTTCCAGCAGGGAATGCCCCATACCGAAGCCGATCTCCAGGGTACGCGGCGCGCAACGGCCGAATACCTGGTCGTAGTCCACCGGGCTGTCGGCCAACGGCAGGATGTACAGCGGGCCGCCTTGGTCCAGGCCGCGTTGCTGGCCTTCGGTCATGCGCCCTGCACGCATCACGAAACTCTTGATGCGGCGGTGTGGGCGCTGGTCGCCGTCGGCGGCGATCGGCGTATCTTGCGAATCAGTCATCTGGGGCTCTTACTTGATCAGACCATCCAGCGGCGAAGAGGCGCTGGCATAGAGTTTTTTCGGCATCCGGCCGGCCAGGTAGGCCATGCGACCGGCGACGATGGCGTGCTTCATGGCTTCGGCCATCAACACCGGCTGCTGGGCGTGGGCAATGGCCGAGTTCATCAGCACCGCCTCGCAGCCCATTTCCATGGCGATGGTGGCGTCGGAAGCGGTGCCCACGCCGGCATCGACCAGCACCGGGACTTTCGATTCCTCCAGGATGATCTGCAGGTTGTACGGGTTGCAGATACCCAGGCCCGTGCCGATCAGGCCGGCCAACGGCATCACCGCGATGCAGCCCGCCTCAGCCAGCTGGCGGGCAATGATCGGGTCATCGCTGGTGTAGACCATCACGTCGAAACCATCCTTGACCAGCACTTCGGCGGCCTTGAGGGTTTCGATCACGTTGGGGAACAGGGTCTTCTGGTCCGCCAGCACTTCGAGCTTGACCAGGGTCCGCGACTCGTGGGACTTGTAGCCTTGCAGCAGCTCGCGGGCCAGGCGGCAGGTACGCACGGCCTCGGTGGCGTCGAAGCAGCCTGCGGTATTGGGCAGGATGGTGTACTTGTCGGGCGACAACACGTCGAGCAGGTTCGGCTCGCCCGCATTCTGGCCAAGGTTGGTCCGGCGCACGGCCACGGTGACGATTTCGGCACCCGAAGCCTCGGTGGCCAGGCGGGTCTCTTCCATGTCACGGTATTTGCCGGTGCCGACCAGCAGGCGCGACTGGAACGTGCGCCCGGCCAGAATGAAGGGCTTGTCGCTGCGAACGTTGCTCATCGTTGTTCCTCGGGAAAAGGTTGCAGGGCTTGCTTGTGAACCACAGGCTGCTGTCAGCCGCCACCGATCGCGTGGACCACTTCGACCTGGTCGCCGTCGTTCAGCAGGGTGCTCTCGTGCTGGCTACGCGGCACGATATCCAGGTTCAGTTCCACGGCAATGCGGCGCCCACTGAGCTCCAGGCGCGTCAGCAGGGCTGCAACGCTCTCGCCGGCAGGCAGTTCGTAAGGTTCACCGTTCAGTTGAATGCGCATGCGCACGGCCACCATTATTCTTTGGGGCCCGCATTCTAGCGCCGAACCGCCCCGCAACCCAAGGGCGGTGCGCGCCATTAGTCGCGATTGTGGACCAGCTGGTCAGCCCAGCCGCCAGGCCGCCAACCCCAGGCATAGCCAGCCGGCCAGGAAGCACAGGCCGCCGATCGGGGTGATGATGCCCAGCTTGGTCAGGCCGCTGAGGGCCAGCAGGTACAGGCTGCCGGAGAACAGCACGATACCCACCGCAAACAGCCCACCGGCCCAGCCCACCAGGCGCCCGGGCAGGTGCGCCGAGAGCACGGCAAGCGCAAGAATCGCCAGCGCATGCACCAGTTGGTAGGTCACGCCGGTGTGGAACACCGCCAGGTAGTCGGCCGTCAGCCGGTTTTTCAGGCCGTGGGCGGCGAAGGCACCCAGTGCGACTCCGGTAAAGCCGAAAAAGGCGGCAAGCATCAGGAAGCTGCGAAGCATGGGACGACTCCTTGGATCGGGTCTGTATAATGGCCCCTTCCACCCGTACGGCCAAGCCATCGTCATGCTGCCATCCCTTATTCGCCGCCTCTTCCGTGCCCTGCTCTGGTTCGCTGCCTGCAGCATCGTGCTGGTGCTGGTGTTCCGCTGGGTGCCCCCGCCCGGCACGGCGCTGATGGTCGAGCGTAAGGTGCAATCCTGGGTCAATGGCGACCCCATCGACCTGCAGCGCGACTGGGAGCCTTGGCAGAACATCTCCGATGAACTCAAGGTCGCGGTCATTGCCGGCGAAGACCAGAAGTTCGCCAGCCACTGGGGCTTCGACATCCCGGCTATCCAGGCTGCGCTGGCCTACAACGAACGCGGCGGCAGCATTCGTGGCGCCAGTACCCTGACCCAGCAAGTGGCCAAGAACCTGTTCCTGTGGTCGGGGCGCAGCTGGTTCCGCAAAGGGCTGGAAGCCTGGTTCACGGCTCTGATCGAACTGCTCTGGTCCAAGGAACGCATTCTCGAGGTTTACCTGAACAGCGCCGAGTGGGGCAAAGGCGTATTCGGCGCCCAGGCAGCGGCGCGCTATCACTTTGGTGTCGATGCCAGCCAGCTCACCCGCCAGCAGGCAGCGCAACTGGCCGCAGTATTGCCCAGCCCGATCAAGTGGAGTGCCAGCCGGCCGAGCGCCTACGTGGCAAGCCGTGCCGGATGGATTCGTCGGCAAATGAGCCAGCTGGGTGGCCCCAGCTACCTGATGCAGCTCGACTCATCCAGAAAGCTTTGAATGCAGTGCCGGCTTAAATGAAAAAGCCGCTCGCTCCGTCGGAGCCAGCGGCTTTTCTGTGCAACAAAGGCCCGATCAGGCTGCGATCAGTGCCTTGACCTTGTTCATCGCATTCTTCTCCAGCTGGCGAATCCGCTCAGCCGAAACGCTGTACTTGTCTGCCAGCTCATGCAGCGTGGCCTTCTCTTCAGCCAACCAGCGCTGGTAGAGAATGTCGCGGCTGCGCTCGTCCAGCCCTTGCAGCGCTTCGTGCAGGTTGCTGGTGGAGTTGTCGCTCCAGTCGGCATCTTCCAGTTGCACCGCCGGGTCGTACCGGTGGTCTTCCAGGTAATGCGCAGGGGACTGGAACGCGCTGTCGTCGTCAGCTTCCGCTGCCGGGTCGAACGCCATGTCCTGCCCGCTGAGGCGGCTCTCCATCTCGCGCACTTCACGCGGCTCGACGCCAAGGCTCTCCGCCACGCGATGCACTTCGTCGTTGTTCAACCAGGCCAGGCGCTTCTTCTGGCTGCGCAGGTTGAAGAACAGCTTGCGCTGGGCCTTGGTGGTAGCCACTTTGACGATGCGCCAGTTGCGCAGGATGAACTCGTGGATCTCGGCCTTGATCCAGTGCACGGCGAACGACACCAGGCGCACGCCCATTTCAGGGTTGAAGCGTTTGACGGCCTTCATCAGGCCAACGTTGCCTTCCTGAATCAGGTCAGCCTGGGCCAGCCCATAACCAGCATAGCTACGGGCGATATGTACGACGAAACGCAGGTGGGCCATCACCATTTGACGAGCGGCCTCGACATCCTGCTGATAATAGAGACGCTCGCCCAGATCACGCTCCTGCTCGACCGTCAGCAGCGGGATGCTGTTGACCGTGTGCACATAGGCTTCCAGGTTTGCACCGGGTACCAAGGCATAGGCAGGTTGCAACGATGTGGTCATTCAAGAACCTCCGACTTACTAGACTCGCGCTTTTTGGGCGCTGCCAACATTGACCTGGAACGACGGTACAAGTTCCATCGTGAACAAAATGTCAATGCTGGCCTGTAAAAACTATCGCGGTGCCAGCTCGTTCAAGTGGCGGGCGACTGCAATCCATGCACCGATATACCCCAACAACACCGCTCCGATCAAGAGCGACAGACCATCGGACCCCGGCACTCCGCCCAGGGCGAAGTCACTGCCGTATAGCCCGGAAAGCCCTACCACCGCCTCGTTCAGCCAGTTCAGGCCAAACGCCAGGATCCCCCACGCCAGCAGCCCTGCACCCAGGCCATACAATGCGCCCATGTACAGGAAAGGCCGGCGTACGTAGGCGTCGGTGCCGCCGACCAGCTTGATCACTTCGATCTCGATGCGGCGGTTTTCGATATGTAGACGAATTGTGTTACCGATTACTAACAGCAGTGCAGAAATAAGCATCACCGCCAGACCGAAGACGAACCGGTCACCCAGCTTGAGGATCGCCGCCAGCCGCTCGACCCAGACCAGGTCCAGTTGCGCCACATCCACCCGCGGCAGCTCTGCAAGGCGCTGACGCAAGGCTTCAAGGGCGGGCTTGTCGACCTCGGTCGGGGTGACTACCACCACACCTGGCAGCGGGTTTTCCGGCAGCTCGCGCAAGGCCTCGCCCAGACCGGACTGCTGTTGGAATTCCTCCAGCGCCTGCTCGCGGCTGACATACTGCGCATCTGCCACGCCGGGCATGCCCTTGATCTCGTCACGCAGCGCCTCGCCATCACGGCTGCCGGCATCCAGCTTGAGGTACAGCGAAATCTGCGCCGCGCGCTGCCACGAACCGCCCAGTTGCTCGACGTTCTTCAGCAACAACGACAGGCCCATCGGCATGCTCAGCGCGACGGCCATCACCAGGCAGGTGAAGAAGCTGCCGATCGGCTGCTTGCCCAGCCGGCGCAGGCTGTCAGCCAGGCTGGCACGGTGGCTTTCCAGCCAGGCGTGCAACAACGTGCGGAAATCCGGGCCATCATCGTCTTCGCCGCGTTTTTTCTTCGCCGGCTGCGGGTCGGCTGGCTTCGGCGCAACGCGCTCGGAAACCTTTGGCGTACGTGTAGTGCTCATTGCCCGGCCTCCCCATCGCCGATCAAGCGGCCGCGCTGCAAGGTCAGCATGCGGTGACGCATGCGCGCAATCAGTGCCAGGTCGTGGCTGGCGATCAAAACCGTAGTACCCAGGCGGTTGATGTCCTCGAATACCCCCATGATTTCTGCGGCCAGCCGCGGGTCGAGGTTACCGGTGGGTTCATCGGCCAGCAGCAGCGCGGGCTGGTGGACGATTGCCCGGGCAATGCCGACCCGCTGCTGCTGCCCGGTGGACAGGTCAGCCGGGAACAGCTCGCCCTTGTCGGCCAGCGACACGCGCTCCAGGGCGGAATCGACGCGCTTGGCGATCTCGGCCTTGGACAAGCCCAGAATCTGCAGCGGCAGGGCAATGTTGTTGAACACCGTGCGGTCGAACAACAGTTGGTGGTTCTGGAACACCACGCCGATCTGCCGGCGCAGGAACGGGATCTGGGCGTTGCTGATCTGGCCCAGGTCCTGCCCGGCCAGCATCAGCTTGCCGCTGGTCGGGCGCTCCATGGCCAGCAGCAGGCGCAGCAAGGTGCTCTTGCCGGCGCCCGAGTGGCCGGTGACGAACAGGAACTCGCCCCGGCGCGCCCGGAAACTCAGCTCATGCAAACCGACATGACCATTGGGATAGCGCTTGGCAACCTGTTCGAATCGGATCATGGTCAGTCTCGCTCGGCGAACAGAGCCTTGACGAAAGGCTCCGCTTCGAAGGTGCGCAGGTCGTCGATGCCTTCGCCGACACCGATGAAGCGGATCGGCAACTTGAACTGCTTGGCCAGGGCGAAGATCACCCCGCCCTTGGCGGTGCCATCGAGCTTGGTCAGGGCCAGGCCGGTCAATTCGACACTCTGGTTGAAGTACTTGGCCTGGCTGATGGCGTTCTGCCCGGTACCGGCGTCGAGCACCAGCAGCACCTCGTGCGGCGCCTCGGCGTCGAGCTTGCCGATGACCCGGCGCACCTTCTTCAGCTCCTCCATCAGGTTGTCCTTGGTGTGCAGGCGGCCGGCAGTGTCGGCGATCAGCACATCCACACCGCGGGCCTTGGCAGCCTGCACGGCGTCGAAAATGACCGATGCGGAGTCGGCACCGGTATGCTGGGCGATGACCGGAATCTGGTTACGCTCACCCCACACCTGCAACTGCTCGACCGCTGCGGCGCGGAAGGTATCGCCGGCGGCCAGCATCACCTTCTTGCCTTCCTGTTGCAGTTTTTTCGCCAGTTTGCCGATGGTGGTGGTCTTGCCGGCGCCGTTCACGCCTACCACCAGGATCACGTAGGGCTTGTTCTGCGCCTGCACTTTCAGTGGCTGCTCGACCGGACGCAGCAATGCCGCCAGCTCTTCCTGCAGCGACTTGTACAGGGCGTCGGCATCGGCCAGTTGCTTGCGGGCGACTTTCTGGGTCAGGTTCTGGACGATGGTCGACGTGGCTTCCACGCCCACGTCGGCGGTCAACAGGCGCGTTTCGATCTCGTCGAGCAAGTCGTCGTCGATGACTTTCTTGCCCAGGAACAGGCTGGCCATCCCCTCGCCAATGGAGGCACTGGTCTTCGACAGGCCCTGCTTGAGGCGGGCAAAGAAGCCAGGCCTGGCCTGTTCGCCCGGCGCTGCCGCTGGCTCTGGCGCGACCTCCACGGCTGCGGCAGCCACGGCCGGCGGGGCAACCACCTCAGGTGCAGGGCGCTCGGGGATCGCCGGTGGCGCCTTGGGTTCCAGGTCCGGCACCAGCGCTACCGGCTCTTCGGCCACCGGCAGTACCAGGTTGCTGACCGGCGCAGGCTCGGTACGGGCGACGTCCACCACAGCCGCTGGCACCGGCGCAGGGGCAACGGGTTGCGGCGCGGGCGCTACCGGCGGCGGGGAAACCAGCGGCTCGGGTTGAGCGGCCGGCAACGGCTGCACAGCGACCGGCGCCGGCGCTTCGGCTGCCGGGGCAGGCGCGGGCGCCTCAGGCTGCGGCGCTTCAGCAGCGGGGGCCTCGACCGTAGCGGCTACAGGTTGCTCGACAGCGGGGGCTTCACTGGCGGGAACGCCAGCGTCCACAGGTTGTTGCGGCTTCTTGCGAAACCAGCTGAACAGGCCTTTCTTTTCACCAGCCTCGGCCGGCGCTTTCTTGTCGTCGTTGGAACCAAACATGGAAGACGGCTATCTCAGGGTAGCGATGCGCCAGCTACGGCGGATCGGGAATTCTCTCTACGCAGAACAGACTATCTTGAAGCCGGCTGGTTCATGCGCAATGTTTTGTCTTAGTGTCCTGTGGGCCAGAACGGCGACAGGCATGGTCGCCAGGCAACCGGATCAGTATCCTAGCACCTCCTGGCCCGTCGACGCTAAACCCAGCGGGCCGCCGAACAGGTTAAACACCGTATGAATGCTCTAGCCCGCCGCGCCGCTGGCCTGTTGCTCGGCACGCTCTGCCTGCCGCTCGCGGCCTTCGCCGCCGATGTGCAACCCACCCACGAATTCATCCTCGACAACGGCCTCAAGGTCGTGGTGCGCGAAGACCACCGTGCCCCGGTGGTGGTCTCGCAGATCTGGTACAAGGTCGGTTCCAGCTACGAAACCCCGGGCCAGACCGGCCTGTCGCACGCCCTGGAGCACATGATGTTCAAGGGGAGCGCCAAGCTCGGCCCCGGCGAAGCTTCACGCGTGCTGCGCGACCTGGGCGCCGAAGAGAACGCCTTCACCAGCGACGACTACACCGCCTACTACCAGGTGCTGGCGCGTGACCGCCTGCCCGTAGCCCTGGAACTGGAGGCAGACCGCCTGGCCAGCCTGCGCCTGCCAGCCGACGAATTCAGCAAGGAAATCGAGGTCATCAAGGAAGAGCGCCGCCTGCGTACCGACGATCAGCCCACTGCAAAGGCCTTCGAGCTGTTCCGCGCCATGGCCTACCCTGCCAGCGGCTACCATACCCCGACCATCGGCTGGATGGCCGACCTGGAGCGCATGAAGGTCGAGGAACTGCGCCACTGGTACGAGTCCTGGTATGCCCCCAACAATGCCACCCTGGTGGTGGTCGGCGATGTCACCCCCGACGAGGTCAAAGGCCTGGCGCAGAAGTACTTCGGCAGCATTCCGAAGCGCACCGTGCCACCGGCCAAGCTGCCACTGGAACTCGCAGAACCCGGCCAGCGCCAGCTGACCCTGCACGTGCGCACCCAACTGCCGAGCCTGATCTACGGTTTCAACGTGCCCGGCCTGGCCACGGCCAAGGACCCCCGCACCGTACACGCCCTGCGCCTGATCTCGGCGCTGCTCGACGGCGGCTACAGCGCCCGCATGCCGGCGCGCCTGGAGCGTGGCCAGGAGCTGGTGGCCGGTGCTTCGTCCAGCTACAACGCCTTTACCCGTGGCGACAGCCTGTTCCTTATTTCGGCCACGCCGAACGTTCAGAAGCAGAAAACCCTGGCCGACGTCGAGAAGGGCGTGTGGCAACTGCTCGACGAACTCAAGACCACCCCGCCCAGCGCCGAAGAACTGGAGCGCGTACGCGCCCAGGTTATCGCCGGCCTGGTCTATGACCGCGACTCCATCAGCAGCCAGGCCACCACCATCGGCCAACTGGAAACCGTCGGCCTGTCCTGGAAGCTGATCGACAGCGAACTGGACGAGCTCAAGCGCGTTACCCCGCAGGACATCCAGAACGCCGCGCGCACCTATTTCACCCGCGAACGCCTGAGCGTTGCCCATGTACTGCCCGAGGAGTCCGCTCATGAGTGATCGTCGCGCACCACGCCCAACCCTGTTGGCCACCGGTATCCGTGCCCTGGCGCTGGCAGCGGTGCTGGCTGCCCCGGCCCTGGCCGACAACGCCGCCAAGGCCGACAACACTGCGGCCCGGCCGGCCAACACCCTGCAGTCGCTGGCAGAGCTGGATGGCAAGGCACCGAGCCGGCGCCAGCTGAACATCCAGCACTGGAACACCGCCGAAGGGGCCCGGGTGCTGTTCGTCGAGGCGCGCGAGCTGCCCATGTTCGACCTGCGCGTGACCTTTGCCGCCGGCAGCAGCCAGGACGGCGGCACGCCAGGCCTGGCTGCCTTGACCAACGCCATGCTCAACGAAGGCGTGGCCGGCAAGGACGTGACCGCCATCGCCGAAGGTTTCGAGAGCCTGGGCGCAGACTTTGGCAACGGCTCCTACCGTGACATGGCCGTGGCCTCGCTGCGCAGCCTCAGCGCCAAGGACAAGCGCGAGCCGGCGCTCAAGCTGTTCACCGAGGTCGCCGGCAAGCCGAGCTTCCCTGAAGACGCGCTCAAGCGCATCAAGAACCAGATGCTGGCCGGCTTCGAGTACGAGAAGCAGAACCCTGGCAAAATCGCTGGCAAAGCGCTGTTCGCCAACCTCTATGGCGACCACCCCTACGCCCACCCCAGCGACGGCACTGCCGAAAGCATCAACGGCATCGGCCTGGCCCAACTGCGCGCTTTCCATGCCAAGGCCTACACCGGTGGCAACGCCGTGATCGCCCTGGTCGGCGACCTCAGCCGCGCCGAAGCCGAAGCCATCGCCGCCCAGGTGTCCGCCGGGCTCCCCAAAGGCCCGGCGCTGCCCGCGCCGGCGCAACCGGCCGAAGCCAAGCCCGGCCTGACCCACATCGACTTCCCGTCCAAGCAGACCCACCTGATGCTGGCCGAGCTTGGCATCGACCGCCAGGACCCGGACTGGCCTGCACTGTCGCTGGGTAACCAGATCCTCGGCGGCGGTGCCTTCGGTACCCGGCTGATGAGCGAAGTGCGGGAAAAACGCGGCCTGACGTACGGCGTTTACTCGGTCTTCAGCCCGATGCAGGTGCGCGGCCCGTTCATGATCAACCTGCAAACCCGTGCCGAACTCAGCGAGGGCACGCTCAAGCTGGTGCAGGGCATTCTCGCCGATTACCTCAAGACTGGCCCCACCCAGCAGGAGCTGGACGATGCCAAGCGCGAACTGGCCGGCAGCTTCCCGTTGTCCAATGCCAGCAATGCCAGCATCGTCGGCCAGCTGGGCGCCATCGGCTTCTACAACTTGCCGCTGACCTGGCTGGAGGACTTCATGCAGCAGTCCCAGGCCCTCACTGTCGAGCAGGTCAAGGCCGCCATGAACAAACACCTGTCAGCCGATAAACTGGTGATCGTCACCGTTGGCCCGAAAGTGCCACAGAAACCGCTGCCAGCACCCACTGACAAGCCCTCCGAGCAGCCGCTCGGGGTACCGGAGCACTAATGCCAAGATCCACCCCTCCCGCC